>NZ_JBFAYB010000004.1:0-234768 GCF_040681075.1 Streptomyces sp. NPDC051907
ACGTAAATGACGACGGTACGCACCTTCACGCCAATCCCCCCTCACCTACCCCCTAGGGGGTCGATTGCGTGGATGGCTAAAGGAAGCACCCGCCCTCGTGCCCGGTGTTCAACGCGGCTAGGAGATCCTGGACTTCGGCCCCTCGGACCTCGCCGACGACCAGCCGGTCGGGCCGCATGCGCAGCGCCTGCCGCACCAGATCCCGCAGCGTGACCAGGCCCGCGCCCTCCTGGTTCGGAATGCGGGACTCCAGCCGCACCACGTGCGGGTGCTCGGGCCTGAGCTCAGCTGAGTCCTCGGCGAGCACGATCCGTTCGCGCTCCCCGACCAGCCCCAGCAGGCTCGAGAGCAGAGTCGTCTTTCCGGAACCGGTGCCCCCGCTGATGAGATAGGACAGCCTGGCCCCGACCAGCGCCCGCAGCACCTCGTCGCCGCCCGGCGGCAGCGTCCCCGCCGCCACCAGCTCCTCGACCGAGAACGCCCTGGGCCGCACCACCCGCAGCGACAGGCACGTCGAGCCGACCGCGACCGGTGGGATCACGGCGTGCATCCGCGTCCCGTCCGGCAGCCGGGCGTCCACCCAGGGCCGCGCGTCGTCCAGCCGCCGCCCGGCCGTCCCCGCGAGCCGCACCGCGAGCCTTCGCACCGATGCCTCGTCCGTGAACGAGACGGCTGCGGGCTCGAGCCCGCGGCTCCGGTCGACCCATACCCGGTCCGGCGCGGACACCAGCACATCGGTCACCGCGGGGTCGGCGAGCAGGGGGTCCAGCGGACCGGCTCCCACCAGTTGGCAGCGCAACTCAGCGGTGCCGCCCAGCACTTCGACGTCGCCCAGCAGCCGCCCCTGGGCTCGCAGCGCCGCCGCGACCCTGGCCGGCGTCGGCTCGGCGCCGCTCTCCGCGAGCCGCTCGCGCACGGCGTCCAGCAGTCCGGCGCTCATGAGACACCGCCGCCGGCCAGCGCACGCTCCCAGAAGGCCGAGCAGAATCGGGCGAGCGGCCCGCGTCCGCTGCCGCCCGGCGGCGCGCCCCCGTCCTGTGCGGCCAGCAGTCCGGCCTCCTGCGGCACCTCGCCCGCCAGCGGCAGCCCCAGCGCCTGCGCCACCCACTGCTCGTCCAGTCCTGCTGCGTACGGACCGCGCACCACGGCCCGCAGGTCGCCGAGGACCATGCCGACGGCCGACGCCACCCGGTTCGCCGCGGCGACCGCACGCAGCTCGCCCGGCACCACCAGCAGCCCGAGGTCCAGCTGGGCCAGCGCCTCCGCGACTCCCTCGTCGACCCGCCGCGGCAGATCCACGACCACTACACCGCCGCGCCTGCGGGCCGCGGCCAGCACCGACCGCATGGCCTGGGGCGGGATGGCCACCGAATCGCCGCGATCCCAGCTGAGCACGCGCAGCGCGTGCAGCTCCGGGAGCGACTCCTCCAGCGCCCCGCCGGCGACCCGTCCCTTGGAAGCGGCGAAATCAGGCCATCGTCGGCCTTTTGCTTGCTCTCCGCCGAGCAGTACGTCCAGACCGCCGCCCAGCGGGTCGCCGTCGACGAGCATCGTGCGCCGCCCCGAACGGGCCGCGGTCACCGCCAAGGCGCAGGCCAGCGTCGACGCCCCCGCACCGCCCCGCCCGCCGATCACCCCGACGGTCAGCGCGGGCCGCCCGACGCCCTCGACCACGTCCGCGATCCGGTCGACGAGCCAGCCCTCCGCGTCGGGCAGCCGCAGCACACAGTCGGCCCCGATCTCGACCGCCCGCCGCCACACGTCCGGGTCGTCCTGGTCCCGCCCGACGAGCAGCACACCGCGTCTGCGGGCGGCCCCGCGGCACCGCATGGCCGCGTCGTCGCCGACGAGGACCAGGGGCGCGCCCTCCCAGCTTCCTCTGCGGTCCGGCACCGAGTGGTGGACTTCCGGCTCCGCTCCCGCCGCGGCGCACAGCCGCAGCAGATCGTCGAGCAGTTCCACGTCCTCGGTGACGATCAGAGGCCCGTCCCGCCGCCCTTCGGCGACCGGCGGCCGTTCCGATGTGATGGATCCAGCCACGATCTCCAACCCCCCTCTACTGCGATCTCGCTTCACGGCGAGATCTGCGATTCCTTCGGTCCGCGAACTACGCGGGTGGAATCACGGTGCAGCGGCGCGGAAAATCGTGTGGATCTTGCTGAAAAACTGTGGACAACTAGCCACTTGTGAATATCTCTCTAGCCCAAACCGGTGACTCCCGGAGAGCAGCCTGACGACTACACAGAGTGACGAAAATGGAACCCTCGATGCCAGCCCATGCGTGGGCGGCAGAAGGGGAGAACGATCTCGATGGATCGGGGATGCCGGAGGAAAACGCGTCCGGACATGCGACGACCCCCGCCGGGGGGGAGAGCGGGGGTCGTCTCTCCGGCCGACTCGGGGGGGGAGGAGCCGGACCGGGTTAGCACGGTCGCGAACGATCCGTGACTTCCATGGTGTACCCGAGAGCCTTCTCAGGCAAACCCACGCGCCCCAGCGTACGCCGAATGGCGGGCACCTATGCTCAGGCTCGTGGAAAACCACTCCTTGCCCCGCGCGGCCGCGTTCTTTGACCTGGACAAGACGGTCATTGCGAAGTCATCGACGCTGACCTTCAGCAAGTCCTTCTACCAAGGAGGGCTGATCAACCGGCGCGCCGCACTGCGCACGGCCTATACCCAGTTCGTCTTTCTCGCGGGCGGCGCCGACCACGACCAGATGGAGCGGATGCGCCAGTACCTGTCCGCCCTCTGCAAAGGCTGGAACGTCCAGCAGGTCAAGGAGATCGTCGCCGAGACGCTCCACGACCTGATCGATCCGATCATCTACGACGAGGCGGCCTCGCTCATCGAGGAGCACCACACCGCCGGCCGGGACGTGGTCATCGTCTCCACCTCGGGCGCCGAGGTCGTCGAGCCGATCGGCGAGCTGCTCGGCGCGGACCGGGTGGTGGCCACCCGCATGGTGGTAGGCGACGACGGCTGCTTCACGGGCGAGGTGGAGTACTACGCCTACGGCCCCACCAAGGCGGAGGCGGTCAGGGATCTCGCCGAGTCCGAGGGCTATGACCTGGCGCGCTGCTACGCCTATAGCGACTCGGCCACCGACCTGCCGATGCTGGAGGCGGTCGGCCATCCGTACGCCGTCAATCCGGACCGGGCGCTGCGCCGCGAGGCAGTCGCCCGCGACTGGCCGATTCTCGACTTCACCCGTCCGGTCCGACTGAAGCAGCGGCTGCCCGGCTTCTCCCTGCCGCCGCGGCCCGCTCTGGTCGCCGCGGCGGCGGTGGGCGCTGCGGCCGCGACCGCCGGTCTCGTCTGGTACGCCAGCCGCCGGCGCTCCGCCGCCGCGGCCCAGGCGGCGGGACTGTGAGCCGGCCGGCGGGACCGCACGACGGCGCGCGCGACAGCAGGGGCGGCACGCGCCCCTGAAGCCCGCGAACCGGGCCGAGAGCCACGTGAACCGGACCGAGCCTGCGAACCGCGCCGCGCCTGCGCACCGGGCCGACATGAGTCCGTGAACCGGGCCGACTTGCGCGCGCCAATCGCGCGGCAATGCCGACGGCCGTCATAGCGGGAGCCCCGTAAGGGCGTAGACGACGGCTATAGCGACCGGCTCGCCGACGGCCGAATCGGCGGCTATAGCGGTGCGATGGAGACGGGTGAGCTGGCCCTGAGCCAGTCCTGACCGGGGCGGATGCGCAATTTCGCCCATATTTGAACCCAAAAGTAAAGAACTGCAGTCAGCCCTTCCGCTTCCCACCGCACTGGAGTACAAAGGAGTCAACGGCCCGCGAGACCAAGGACATCCGAGAGGATCACCTTTAACGCATCAAGGCCCACGGACCGAACGCATGAAAACTGAGCACCCACGCGACGTCGACCCGTCGATTACGGGCCAGCCGCACCAGGTGACGGGCAGAAGCTCCCGACCTGATGGGCAAAATTTCGAGGACGCTTGGTAACTCGGTGGACATGCCAGCGGCGGTACCAATTCCGGTACCGCCGCAACCCTGTTCAGGGACTTCTCCAGGCTCTCCCGTCCGCCTCACGACCCAGTCGGCTCCGGGCGGCCGAGCGGCTCAGGCGGCTCCGCGCTGCAGCGCCTCGCACACCGCCGTCGACTCCCTGACCCCCAGCTCCACCGACCGGCCGCAGTGGGCGATCCAGGCGGCCATGCCGGCCGGGGTCCCGGACAGATAGCCCTCGAAGGCAGCGACGTACGCCGCCCGGCCCTGCTCCGCGTGTCCGACCTCCGCCGGGCAGATCGACTTGGGGTCCAGTCCGCTGCCGATCAGCACGATGCGCTCGGCCGCCCGCGCGACCAGGCCGTTGTACGTGCCGAAGGGGCGCAGCGCCAGCAGTTCGCCGTGGACGACGGCGGCCGTCACCAGAGCCGGCGCGGAACTGCCGGCGATGATCAGCTCCGCCAGGCCGTCCAGTCGGCCGTTCACCTCGTCCGCGTCCGGCAGCGCCGCCTCGATGAGCGGCTCGTCCACCGTCTCGCCCGCCAGCCGCGGACGGCCGACGGTCTCGTCCTCGCCGGCGCCGGACGCCGCCACGAGGTGCAGTCTGGCCAGCACCCGGAGCGGCGACTGCCGCCAGATGGAGAGCAGTTGACCGGCCTCCGCCGTCAGCCGCAGCGCCGCGCCGACCGTGCGGGCCTCGCCTTCGACACCGAAGTCGGTCCGCCTGCGGACCTCCTCCAGCGCCCAGTCCGCGCCGGACAGCGCCGCGGAAGCGCGCGCTCCGCGCAGTGCGGCCTCCGAGGTGACCTCCGTGCTGCGGCGGCGCATCACACGGTGTCCATAGACCCGGTCGACCGCCTTGCGTACGGCGTCCACGGAGTCGGAGACGCCCGGAAGAGCTCCGAGGGCGGCGAGGGGATCGACCGACGAGGCATTCGTACTCATAGGTAGCGAGGCTACGCGCCCGGGGCGCACACCCCGCGTTGGAGTGGTCTTCTTCACGCACCTTGACCACGTCGAGCGATAGAACCACTACCCTAGGTGAACATGAAGATCGCTTTCGTCGGGAAGGGCGGCAGCGGCAAGACCACGCTGTCGTCGCTCTTCATCCGCCACCTCGCAGCCAATGAAGCCCCCGTCATCGCGGTGGACGCCGACATCAACCAGCATCTGGGGGTCGCGCTCGGCCTCGACGAGCCGGAGGCCGCCGCGCTGCCCGCGCTGGGCGCGCACCTGTCGCTGATCAAGAACTATCTGCGCGGCGCCAACCCCCGAATCCTCTCCGCCGAGTCGATGATCAAGACGTCGCCGCCCGGCGAGGGCTCACGGCTGCTGCGGGTCGGCGAGGACAACCCGATCTACGACGCCTGTGCCCGCACGGTGGCGCTGGACGACGGGGAGATCCGGCTCATGGCGACCGGCCCCTTCACCGAGTCCGATCTCGGCGTGGCCTGCTACCACTCCAAAGTCGGCGCTGTGGAGCTCTGCCTCAACCATCTCGTCGACGGCCCCGAGGAGTACGTCGTCGTCGACATGACCGCCGGCTCGGACTCCTTCGCCTCGGGGATGTTCACCCGCTTCGACATGACCTTCCTGGTGGCCGAGCCGACGCGGAAGGGCGTCTCGGTGTACCGCCAGTACAAGGAGTACGCACAGGACTTCGGCGTCGCGCTGAAGGTCGTCGGCAACAAGGTGCAGGGCCAGGACGACGTGGACTTCCTCCGCGACGAGGTGGGCGACGACCTGCTGGTCGCCCTCCGCCACTCGAACTGGGTGCGGTCGATGGAGAAGGGGCGGCCGTCGCGCTTCGAGCTGCTGGAGGCGGAGAACCGCATGTCCCTTCAGGTCCTGCAGAACGCGGCGGAGGACTCCTACGCCCACCGCGACTGGGAGCGCTACACACAGCAGATGGTCCACTTCCACCTGAGGAACGCGGAGAGCTGGGGGAACGCGAAAACCGGGGCCGACCTGGCTGCTCAGGTCGACCCCGGCTTCGTGCTCAGCGAACGGGTCCTCGAGGTCGGCGCCGCTCAGCCTGCCTGAGCTCTCACCGGCCCGCTCCGCGCGGCCGGGGGCTGATCAGCCCCCGCGGCCTAGTACTGGTCAGCCTCCTCGGCCGCGTACTCATCACTCCTCTCGGCTCTCTCCGCCTCCTCCGCCCTCCTTGCCCTCTCCGCCATCTCGGCCTTCTCCGCCTTCTCCGCCTTCTCTGCCTCCTCGGCTCTGTGCGCCCTCTTCGCGCTCTCGGCCTCTGCCGCCTCTGCGGCCTCCTCGGCAGCGGACCGATCCGTCCTCTGGGAGCCGGCGTTGCCGGTGCGCTCGGCGTCGGAGCGTCCGTCCCGCTTGGCCTTCGGCGAGGCGGACGCGCCGCGCGGCTGGGCGGCGAGGAAGCTCGCCCAGCCGTCCTTCGGGGCCTTGCCGACCTTGAGAGTGCGCAGCTTGGCCAGCACCGACGGGTCCTGGGCGTCCAGCCAGTCGGCGAGCTGACGGAAGGACACGCACTTCACGTCGGGCTTGGTGCACACCGTCGCGATCGTCTCCTCGATGGCGCGCATATAGGTGCCGCCGTTCCAGGACTCGAAGTGGTTGCCGATGATCAGCGGCGCGCGGTTGCCCTGGTAGGCGCGGTCGAAGGCCTGCAGCAGGCCGTCGCGCATCTGCTTGCCCCAGTAGCCGTGCATCGACGAGGCGCCTCTGCTCGTGGACCCGGACTGGTTGACCATGAAGTTGTAGTCCATGGAGAGCGTCTCGAAGGCGCGCCCCGGGACCGGGACCAGCTGCAACGAGAGGTCCCACAGGCCGAGTTCCTTCTCGGGCCAGATCTGGTCGTTGATGCCGCTGGTGTCGTAGCGCAGGCCCAGCTCGCTGGCCGCGCGCACGAAGTTCTTCCGGCCCTCGAGGCACGGGGTGCGGGCGCCGATGAGCTCCTTGTCGTAGTCGAAGGGCAGCGGCTTCTCGTTCTTCAGGCCGGAGTTCGTCTTCCAGTGCTTCACAAACGACTTGGCCTGGCGGATCTCGCTCTTCCACTCCTCGACCGACCAGGTGCCGACGCCGCCGTCCGGGCCGCAGAAGTGGCCGTTGAAGTGGGTGCCCACCTCGTTGCCCTCCTGCCAGGCGCCGCGCAGCTCGCGCACGGTGTTCCTGATCCCCTCGGTGTCGTTGAAGCCGATGTCCGAGCGGCCCGGCGCGTGCTTCGGCGGGTCGTAGAGGGTCGCCTTCTCCTCCGGGAGGAGGTAGACGCCGCTGAGGAAGTACGTCATCGTCGCGTCGTACTTCTTGGCGACGGCGCGGAAGTGGGAGAAGAGCTTCTGGCTGTCCTCGCCGGCCCCGTCCCACGAGAACACCACGAACTGCGGGGGCTCCTGGCCAGGCTTGAGACGCTCCGGCTTGAGCAGACCCGGCTGGACTCCGGTGAACGCGGTGGAGCCGTCGCCGATCAGGCGCACCGCGCTCTTCGGGGCGCCGACGCCCTCCTTCGCCCCGGGCGCCCCCTCCTTGGAGCCGGATCCCTCTGAGCCGGAACAGCCGGCGAGTCCTGCGATCAGGGCCGTGGCGACTGCGCCGACGGCGGTTCTCCTCGTGGCGGCTGACATCCGCCCACCTCTCTCCCTCTGCCTGTGCGACTTCCGTTCGACGCGGTTTCTGCGGCGCCGACAAAGTCGCATCGCGGTCCTGAGGGGGAGGAACGACGAGCCGATATGAAATTACTAATCACCGCATCGGGTGAATGATTGCCCCATTTGCCCCGAAAGTCGGGCCAGCTTCTTTACTCTGCATTACGATCCATTTACCGAGTGTTGAAGAAGCTCGGTCTGAGCCAGCCCAGCTCTCAGATATCCCGCCGCTGCACGCCGTGACCCACGGCCGCGACCCCCATTCCGCGACCGCGCCGCCCGGAGGAGACGGGAAACATGTCCGCCTGCGTCCCCACCCGCACTGACGACGACTCTCATCAACCCCCCGACGAGCCCCCTCGAGGGCGTCCGTCCCGCCCCCTGCTCACCGCGCGCTTCAAACGCCGGCGCCGCACAAGCCCGCACGACGACGGCCCCCGCCGCCGATTCCCCATCGCGGGCGCAGACCTGTCCGCGTCGATCTCCGTCTTCCTGATCGCGCTGCCGCTCTCGCTCGGCATCGCGCTCGCCACCGGCGCGCCGCTCCAGGCCGGACTGGTGGCGGCCGCCGTCGGCGGGATCGTCGCGGGATGGATCGGCGGTTCGCCCCTGCAGGTCAGCGGCCCCGCAGCCGCACTGACGGTGGTCACCGCCGAGTTGATCCAGCGGTACGGCTGGCGCACCACCTGTGCGATCACCGTCCTGTCCGGCCTCGCCCAACTCGGCCTGGCCGCCCTGCGGGTGGCCCGCTCGGCTCTCGCCGTCAGCCCGGCGATCGTGCATGGAATGGTGGCCGGCATCGGCGGGACGATCGCCCTGGCACAACTCCACATCGTCCTCGGCGGCACCCCCCAGAGCTCCGCCATCGACAACGTCCTAGGGCTTCCAGCCCAGTTGGCCGACCTCCACCCGGCCGCGCTCTCGGTCAGCGCCCTGACCATTGCTCTGCTGCTGGTGTGGCCGCGGATTCCCGGCCGGGCGGGGCGGACGGTCCGGAAGATCCCGGCCGCTCTCGCCGCCGTGGCGGGCGCGACCACGCTGGCGGCCGTCGCCGCGCTGAGCCTGCCGCGCGTCGACCTGCCGTCCTGGCGCAGCCACGCCCTGCCCGAGCTGCCCGAAGGCCCCGTGCTCGGAATCCTCGCGGCCGTGCTCACCGTCACGCTGGTGGGCAGCGTGACGTCGCTCCTGTCGGCGGTCGCCGTCGACAAGCTGGCCGCCGCCCGCAAGGAGCAGCCGGGCGTGCGCCTGCCACGCTCCCGGCTCGACCGGGAGCTGGCCGGCCAGGGCGCGGCGAACATCGTCTCCGGTGCGCTCGGCGGGCTGCCGATCACCGGAGTCGCCGTACGCAGCGCGGCCAATGTGTCGGCGGGCGGGGTGAGCCGTCACTCCACGATGCTCCACGGCCTGTGGATCGCCGTCGCCGCGCTGCTGCTGGCGCCCTTCCTCGAGGTGATCCCGCTGGCCGCGCTGGCGGCGCTGGTGATGGTCCTCGGCGTTCAGATGATCAGCATCACGCATCTGCGCACCGTGAAGCGGAATCGCGAGTTGCTCGTGTACGCGGTGACGCTCGCCTCGGTCCTCGTCACCGGGGTGCTGGAAGGCGTCGTGATCGGCGTCGCGGTGGCCGTCGCCGTCGCGCTGCACCGGCTGACCAGGACGCGGATCACGGCGGACGAGCAGGACGGCGTCCACCGGGTCCGGGTGCGCGGGCAGTTGACGTTCCTGGCGGTGCCCAGGCTGAGCCGGATGCTCGGGCAGGTGCCCGCCGGGGCGGAGTGCGTCGTCGAGCTGGACGGGTCCTTCATGGACCATGCGGCGTACGAGGCGCTGCACGACTGGCAGGGCTCGCACGTCTCCCAGGGCGGGACGGTGGAGTTCACCGGGCGGGCGGGGGGCCGGATCAGCGAGCCGGCCTCCGAGACGCACGGCTGCTGCCGGCCCTGGACGCCCTGGCGCAACCACCACTGCGACGAGGGCCCGCAGCCGGTCGCGTCGTCGGATCAACTGGCCAATGGGCTCAGCTCGTTCCAGCGCAACACCGCCCCGCTGGTGCGAGACGAGCTGGCTCGGCTGGCGCGCGAGGGTCAGCGACCCTCGCAGCTCTTCCTGACCTGCGCCGACTCCCGCCTGGTCACCAGCATGATCACGTCCAGCGGGCCGGGCGACCTGTTCACGGTGCGCAATGTGGGCAACCTGGTGCCCCTGCCGGGCGAGGAGAGCAGTGACGACTCGGTGGCCGCCGCGATCGAGTACGCGGTGGACGTTCTGAAGGTGGACTCGATCACCGTCTGCGGGCACTCCGGGTGCGGGGCGATGCAGGCGCTGCTCACGAGTCCGCCCGCAGGCGCGCAGACGCCCCTGCGCCGCTGGCTGCGGCATGGCCAGCCGAGCCTGGAGCGGATGAAGAGCAGGCACCACCCCTGGGCGAGGATCTCCGGGCGGCTGCCGGCCGACGCGGTGGAGCAGCTGTGTCTGACCAATGTGGTCCAGCAGTTGGAGCATCTGCGGGCGCATGAGGCGGTGGCGCAGCGGCTCGCCGAGGGCACGTTGGAGCTCCACGGGATGTACTTCCATGTGGGCGAAGCGCAGGCGTATCTGCTGGCGGGCAGCGGGGAGCATGTGATCGGCGAGGTCTTCGACCGGGTGGCGGCGGCGCCTTCGGCCCTTCAGAAGGCGCGGGTCTGAGCCACGGGGGCGCGGGCGGGCAGGGCTGCCGGCCCACGGCGGTACGCCGTTGCCCGTTCCCGGTCGTACGCCGGCCCCTTCAGGTCCCTTCAGGTCGTACGCGCCCTAGCGCACATCGGGAACCGCGAGGTACATCGCGAACCTCAAGGCACATCGTGAACCGCGATGCTCCGGCATCCGTGGGAACGGGTGGCCCCTCCTTCCCGCCGCCCGGGAAGGAGGGGCGTCCATACGCCCATCCAGCCACGGAGCCCATCTGGGCGCCAACAGGGTTTACCGGCCGGTCCGCCGACAGGTCTAAACCAATATCCGGAAGGCCCTTGTCACCTGGCCGTCTGGCTGATGAGGTATGGCCTGGGACACATAGGCACATAGGACGCCCTGGGAAAGGGAGATGTCGTGAGCAACGAGAGCCTGGCCAACCTGCTCAAGGAAGAGCGGCGGTTCGCGCCGCCTGCGGAGCTGGCCGCGAACGCCAACGTGACGGCGGAGGCGTACGAGCGGGCCGAGGCGGACAGGCTTGGCTTCTGGGCCGAGCAGGCACGACGGCTGACGTGGGCGGTGGAGCCCACCGAGGTCCTCGACTGGTCGAACCCGCCGTTCGCGAAGTGGTTCGCGGACGGCGAGTTGAACGTGGCGTACAACTGCGTCGACCGGCACGTCGAGGCCGGGCACGGGGACCGGGTGGCGATCCACTTCGAGGGCGAGCCAGGCGACGGACGGGCCATCACCTACGCCCAGCTGAAGGACGAGGTCTGCCGGGCGGCGAACGCGCTGACCGAGCTCGGCGTGCAGGCCGGCGACCGGGTCGCCGTCTACCTGCCCATGATCCCCGAGGCCGCCGTCGCGATGCTGGCGTGCGCGCGGATCGGCGCGGCGCACTCGGTGGTCTTCGGCGGGTTCTCCGCCGACGCGGTCGCCTCCCGCATCCAGGACGCCGACGCGAAGCTGGTCATCACCGCCGACGGCGGCTACCGCCGAGGCAAGCCCTCCGCGCTCAAGCCCGCGATCGACGAGGCCGTGGCCCGCTGCCCGCAGGTCGAGCACGTACTCGTCGTCCGCCGCACCGGCCAGGACACCGCCTTCACCGAGGGCCGCGACGTGTGGTGGCACGACGCCGTCGGCCGCCAGTCGGCCGAGCACACCCCGCAGGCGTTCGGCGCGGAGCACCCGCTGTTCATCCTCTACACCTCGGGCACCACGGGGAAGCCGAAGGGCATCCTGCACACCTCCGGCGGCTACCTCACCCAGACGGCCTACACCCACCAGGCCGTCTTCGACCTCAAGCCCGAGTCGGACGTGTACTGGTGCACCGCCGACGTCGGCTGGGTCACCGGCCACTCGTACATCGTCTACGGACCGCTGGCCAACGGCGCCACCCAGGTCATGTACGAGGGCACCCCCGACACCCCCCACCAGGGCCGCTTCTGGGAGATCGTCCAGAAGTACGGCGTCACCCTCCTCTACACCGCGCCCACCGCGATCCGCACGTTCATGAAGTGGGGCGACGACATCCCCGCCAAGTTCGATCTGAGCAGCCTGCGGGTCCTCGGGTCGGTCGGCGAGCCCATCAACCCCGAAGCCTGGATCTGGTACCGCGAGCACATCGGCGCCGGCAAGACCCCGATCGTCGACACCTGGTGGCAGACCGAGACCGGCGCGATGATGATCTCGCCGCTGCCGGGCGTCACCGAGACCAAGCCCGGCTCCGCCCAGCGCGCCCTGCCCGGCATCAGCGCGACCGTCGTGGACGACGAGGCCAACGAGGTTCCCGACGGAGGCGGCGGCTACCTCGTCCTCACCGAGCCGTGGCCCTCCATGCTCCGCACCATCTGGGGCGACGACCAGCGGTTCATCGACACGTACTGGTCCCGCTTCGAAGGCAAGTACTTCGCGGGCGACGGCGCCAAGAAGGACGACGACGGCGACATCTGGCTCCTGGGCCGCGTCGACGACGTCATGCTCGTCTCCGGCCACAACATCTCGACCACCGAGGTCGAGTCGGCCCTGGTCTCCCACCCCAAGGTCGCCGAGGCCGCCGTCGTCGGCGCGGCGGACGAGACCACCGGGCAGGCCATCGTCGCCTTCGTCATCCTGCGCGGCACCGCCCACGAGGACGAGAACCTCGTCAACGACCTGCGCAACCACGTCGGCGCCACCCTCGGCCCGATCGCCAAGCCCAAGCGGGTCCTCCCGGTCGCCGAGCTCCCCAAGACCCGCTCCGGCAAGATCATGCGCCGCCTCCTGCGCGACGTCGCCGAGAACCGCCAGCTCGGTGACGTCACCACCCTCACCGACTCCTCCGTCATGGACCTGATCCAGTCGAAGCTGCCGTCGGCGGCGAGCGAGGACTGACACAGGGCACGGGGCACAGAGCACAGAGCACAGGGATGTAGGCACGCAGAGAGATCACGCAGAGACGTAGGGAAGGAAGGGGTCCGGTCGCCCAGCGACCGGACCCCTTCCGCGTGTTCCACGTGTTCCACGTGTTCCGCCTGCCGGCCCCCGGCCCCGGCCCCCGCCTCCGAGTCCGCCAGTCGGTCAGGCGGTCAGCCGGTCAGGCGGTCAGGCGGTCAGACGGCGCCCGGGCCGCCTCTCCCGCCTCCACCCGCGCGCCGTATGCCGGATTCGCCCCTAAAGTGAGGGGCACCGGATGCACCCTGGCGCAGTTAGGTAAACTAAAGACCGCGTCAAGGACGTGACAAGAGAATCTAGGTGCGCCGGGAAGTCTGGTCGGCATGTGCTCAGTCCTGCCCACCCGACCGGAGGTTCCCCGACGTGGCCGCGCCCACCCCCACCCCCCGTAAGTTCCTCGGACGCCTCTCCCTGCCCGAGCGGACCTTCGTGGCGGACGCGCTGCGCACCGAGACCGTCGGCGGCGTACTTCTCCTCGTCGCCGCCGTCGCCGCGCTGATCTGGGCGAACTCCCCGTTGGGCGACTCGTACACGGCCGTCAGCGACTTCCATGTCGGCCCCGCAGCCCTCGGCCTCGACCTCTCCATCCAGCACTGGACCGCCGACGGACTGCTCGCGATCTTCTTCTTCGTCGCCGGCATCGAGCTCAAGCGCGAGCTGGTGGCCGGCGAGCTGCGCGACCCCAAGGCCGCCGCTCTCCCCGTGATCGCCGCGGTCTGCGGCATGGCTGTGCCCGCGCTCGTCTACACGCTGACCGTCACCGCCGGCGGCGGCTCCTATGACGGCTGGGCCGTGCCCACCGCCACCGACATCGCCTTCGCGCTGGCCGTCCTCGCGGTCATCGGCACCTCGCTGCCGTCGGCGCTGCGCGCGTTCCTGCTCACCCTCGCCGTCGTGGACGACCTCTTCGCAATCCTGATCATCGCGATCTTCTTCACCGCCGATCTGAACTTCGCGGCCCTCGGCGGGGCCGTGGTCGGCCTCGGCGTCTTCTGGCTGCTGCTGCGCAAGAACGTGCGCGGCTGGTACGTGTACGTGCCGCTGGCCCTGGTCGTCTGGGGGCTGATGTACAACAGCGGCGTCCACTCCACCGTCGCCGGCGTCGCGATGGGCCTGATGCTCCGCTGCACCCGCCGCGAAGGCGAGAAGCGCTCCCCCGGCGAGCGCATCGAGCACCTCGTACGGCCCCTGTCGGCGGGACTCGCCGTACCGCTGTTCGCGCTCTTCTCGGCGGGCGTCACCGTCAGCGGCCAATCGCTCGGCGACGTCTTCAGCAAGCCGGAGACCCTCGGCGTGGTCCTCGGCCTGGTGGTCGGCAAGGCCGTCGGTATCTTCGGCGGCACATGGCTGGCGGCGCGCTTCACGCGTGCGGAGCTCAACGACGACTTGGCGTGGCCGGACGTCTTCGCGGTCGCCGCGCTCGCCGGAATCGGCTTCACCGTCTCGCTCCTCATCGGCGAGCTCGCCTTCGCCGGCGACCCGGTGCTGACCGACGAGGTCAAGGCCGCGGTCCTGTTGGGCTCGCTGATAGCCGCCGTGTTCTCCGCGATTCTGCTCAAGCTGCGGGTGCGCAAGTACCGCGCGCTGGTCGACGACGAGGAGCGCGACGAGGACGAGGACGGCATCCCCGACGTCTACGAGCAGGACAACCCCGAGTATCACCTGCGGATGGCCGAGATCTACGAGAAGAGGGCCCAGGAGCACCGCCGCAAGGCCGAGCTGGCGAGGGCGTCACGCGACGGCGGCGACGGCGGCGGCGGCGACCGCGACGCATGACGCATGACGGAGCCCCCTACCGGTGGGAAATCCACTGGTAGGGGCCCTTTCACGCCTGTGGCGCTCAGATCAGGCCGGACCGACCTGATCTGAGCGCCACACAGGCACCGTCTCGGGGCGCCGTCTCCGCTAGCGCGCGGAGACGGCGCCTGCCATACCGCCCCCGCCGGTGGCGACGCCGCCGCTCGGCTTGGGCGGGGAGAAGGGCGGCCTGTCCTGCCTGCACCTTGTCCCGGGCGGCGGAAGGACGCCGTCGATGAGGTAGCGGCTCTCATGGGCCTGGATGCAGCTGCTGGGGTTGAGCAGTGCGGTGTGCCCATGCCCGTCGTTGGTGAGCAGGCGGGCGTCGGCCAGCTCTTCGGCCATGGCCTGCGCGGCCGCATAGGGAGTGGAGGGGTCGTACCTGGTGCCGACCACCAGGATGGGGTGCGCAGTCGGCTTGTTCCACGGGCCGCGGTAGCGGTTGGCGGCGACCGGCCAGGTGGCACAACCCTCGGCGGCCCAGGTCCAGAAGCGTCCGGCGTCGCCCGCGTGGACCGCGCTGGCCTCCTCCAGGGCGTGGTAGACACCCGGGTCACGCGGGTTGGGGCTGTCGCTGCAGAGCACCGCGGCGCCCTGCTCCACGCCGGCGTACGGATTCGGGTTCGGGACCGGCGGCGGGGGCGGGAAGACGGGCGGCGCCGGGACGCGGCCCTGCCACAGGTCCTGCAGCCTGCCGGCGAGCCCCGTCCACCCCGGGTGGACGATGTAGAGGCTGTTCACCACGTCGGCGACCGTTCCGGCATAGGTCGACGTGCCCACGGGATGCTTCCTGAGGCGCTGCATCAGCTGGTCGAACTTGTCCCGGGTCGCCTGCGGGCTGCCGGCGGAGAAGGCGCAGCGGGCGGTGGTGGCGGCCCCGCACAGGGCGAGGAACTGGTCCAGGGTCGCCGCCGCACTGCGGTCCGAGCCCAGGCGCAGGAAGGACGTGAGCCGGGGGTCGGCGTCGGAGGCGTGGTTCGTCCAGGCCTGGGGATCCCAGTCGCTGTCGAGGACCAGGGCACGGACCTTGTCCGGGAAGAGGTTGGCGTAGGTGGCGCCCAGGATCGTGCCGTAGGAGATCCCGAGGTAGGTGAGCTTCGGGTCGCCCACCGCTCCGCGGAGCAGGTCGAGGTCGCGAGCGGTCTCGGCGGTCGACACATGGCGCAGGAGCTGGGGGTCGCGCTGCTCACAGCGCCGGACCAGGTCCTTGAACGCGGCGATGAAGACCGTCCGCTCCTTCTCGCCCACCGGGAAGCCCGCCGCGTGGCCCGCGTTCCACTCGGCTGCCTCCTCGGGGGTCTCGAAGCAGTTCACCGCGGTGCTGTTGCCGACTCCACGGGGGTCCCAGCTGACGATGTCGAACCGCTCCCGCACCTCGCGCGGGAAGGACTCGTAGTTCTGCGGCATCTGCACCGACCCGGGCCCGCCGGGGCCGCCGGGGTTGAAGAACAGGCTGCCGATGCGCCGCCCGGGGTCGGTGGCCTTCCGCCGGACGACCGCCAATTCGATGGTGCGGCCGCCGGGGTCGTTGTAGTCCAGGGGCACCTTGGCGGTGGCGCAGTCGTACGGGCTGCCGGGTATGCAGCGACTCCAGTCCAGCCGCAGGGCGGGCGGCTCCGACGGGGACGGCGCGCCGCCGGCCTGAGCAACTCCTGGGCCGGCGAATATCGTTGAGCAGATCACCGTCGCGGCGAGGGCCGCCGCGTGATGTCGGCGGCCCGCTATGGATCGTATGGACATGCTCCGTCTTCCTCCGTCGCCGTCGAGGGTCCGGTGCCGCCGATGCCGCGCACTTCGGCACGCATCCGTGTGCACCACCGTGAGCACCGCCGTGTGCACCACAACACTGGGATCCGGCGTCTCACGCGAGCCGACAGCGGCCGAATGGGGCGAGGCCGCCTCCCCGGCAGCGGCCGCGGTTCACGGCACAGTGGAGGCATGGACGCAGACGACAGGAACCCTCTGGCCCGGGCACGGGTGGCGACCAGGCTTCCCGCCCAGGACCTGGACCGGGCGCGGCGCTTCTACTCCGAGCGGCTCGGGCTGGAGCCCGTGGACGAGCGGCCCGGCGGGCTGCTGTACCGGTGCCAGGGCACGGAGTTCGCCCTGTTCCAGTCGACGGGCGCCTCGCCCGGGACCTTCACGCAGATGGCGTTGCAGGTCGACGACATCGAGACGGCCGTGGCGGAGCTCAGGCGGCGCGGCGTGGTGTTCGAGGAGGTCGACGTGCCCGGGCTCCGCACGAAGGACGGGATCGCCGACATCGACGGGAACTATCCGAGCAAGGGCGCCCGCGGCGAACGCGGCGCCTGGTTCCGCGACAGCGAGGGGAACCTGCTGGGCATCGGCGCGCCGGTCGTCTGAGAACGCCCCGGTCGCCTGAGAAGGCCCGGTCGCCCGAGAACCCGCCGGTCGCCTGAGGATGAGGACCGGCTAGGACCTGGCTGAGGAGAGGACCCGGCTAGGTCCTGGCCGAGGAGAGGACCCGGCTAGGACCCGGCCGAGGAGAGGACCCGGCTAGGTCCCGGCCAAGGAGAGGATCTGGCCGGTACTCGATGGCGGGCCGTCACACGGGCCCATGCCAAAGGCCGGCAGGGCCACGAGACCCCTGGCGGGGCGGAATACTCGACAGTCCGGCATGATCTGACATCGGATCCGTTGATGAGGAGAGGGAGTCAGCGATGAGCGACCCCGGCAACGCTACGGCCAATGCGACGATCACGGTGAGGCCCGTGAACGCCGAAGCCGTCGGCGCCGACCGCAGTCTCGGCCAGTTGGTGGCAACGGCGACGGCCGAGATGTCCGCGCTCGTGCACGACGAGATCGCCCTGGCCAAGGCCGAGCTGCGACAGGACGTCAAGCGCGGCGCGATCGGCGGCGCGGCCATCACCATCGCGGGAGTGTTCGCGCTCTTCTCGCTGCCGGTGCTCAGCTTCGCCGCGGCGTACGGGATCCACAATCTGGGTCTCGGCCTGGCCTGGTCCTTCCTGATCGTGGGGGTGGCGTTCCTGGTGCTGGCGGGGCTGCTGGCGCTGCTCGCCGTGTCCAAGTTCAAGAAGGTCAAGCCGCCGGAGCGGTCCATCGCCTCGGCTAAGGAGACGGCTGCCGTACTGCAGAGCGTCAAGCCGCACACCAGGGCGTCCCGGGACAAAATGCCCGTCTGAACGAGCGGTGGCGGCCGGACGACCGCAGTTGTGGCACGCTCGTCAGCATGACGGCCCCCGAAATCGGTAATGGAAGCCCCGTACGCATCGATGGTCCCTGGACCCACCGCGACGTGGCCGCCAATGGCGCGCGCTTCCATATCGCCGAGGTCGGCGACGGGCCGCTGGTGCTGTTCCTCCACGGCTTCCCGCAGTTCTGGTGGACCTGGCGGCATCAGCTGACGGCGCTCGCGGACGCCGGGTTCCGGGCCGTCGCGATGGACCTGCGGGGCGTGGGCGGCAGCGACCGTACGCCGCGGGGCTACGACCCCGCGAACCTCGCGCTCGACATCACCGGGGTCGTACGGTCCCTCGGCGAGCCCGACGCGGCGCTCGTCGGGCACGACCTGGGCGGGTACCTGGCGTGGACGGCGGCCGTGATGCGGCCCAAGCTGGTCCGCCGGCTCGCGGTCTCCTCGATGCCGCATCCGCGGCGGTGGCGCTCGGCGATGCTCTCGGACTTCTCGCAGAGCCGCGCCGGGTCCTATATCTGGGGCTTCCAGCGGCCGTGGGTGCCGGAGCGTCAGCTGGTCGCGGACGACGCGGCCTTGGTGGGCAAGCTCATCAACGACTGGTCCGGGCCGCAGCCGCCGGAGGAGGAAGCGGTCGAGGTCTACCGGCGCGCGATGTCGATCCCGTCGACGGCGCACTGCTCGATCGAGCCGTACCGGTGGATGGTGCGCTCGCTGGCGCGGCCGGACGGCATCCAGTTCAACCGGCGGATGAAGCGCCCGGTGCGGGTGCCGACGCTGCATCTGCACGGCTCGCTGGACCCGGCGATGCGGACGCGCAGCGCGGCGGGCTCCGGGGAGTACGTGGAGGCGCCGTACCGCTGGCGGCTCTTCGACGGCCTGGGCCACTTCCCTCATGAGGAGGATCCTGCGGCGTTCTCGACGGAGCTCATCAACTGGCTCAAGGACCCCGAGCCCGACCGGTAGCCCCGGCGGGCCCGGCCCGTCAACGCCCCACCGTGCACACGGAACTCTTGTACGACGAACAGCCAATTGCCTGGCGCATAGGCCAATTGGCGGCCCCTCAGGCGGTTACCGACCTTGGGGCCCGGGCACACGTCGGGGTATGGGCTGGACGCACGACTACGGTGACGCAGCACGCAACCGCCGGTCGGCCAGTGGGCCGATCATCCACGACAGGGGTGGCCCCCAGGTCGAGGGACATGAGCATACGGGGCAGGGGATCGGCATCCCCCGCATCCTGAGGCGCCGGGCCCGCTGGGTCTCGGCGCGACTGCGGCATACCCGCGGCTGACGGACTCGTCCGCGCCGCCGCCGCGCGACCCGGAGCATCCTTCCTCCGAGGCGCCGCACACACATCCCGGATCTCCCGCCAGGGGAGGGGTGTGTCCTGCGCCCCTCCTCGGTCGTGGTCGTTCCTCGGTCACGGTCCTCGCTCCGTCGCGGACCTTGTTCCGTCGCGGACCTTGTTCCGTCGCGGCGCGGCGCGGCGAAGGCTCGTACCTGGGACCTTCGCGGCTCGGCTAGGCGCTGGGACCGAAGCTGACCTGGCCGGGAGCCGGCCTCGGCTGTCGGGACTGTGTGCCAGGAGCCAGGAGCCGGCCTCGGCTGTGGCGTCGGCCGCAGCCTCGGCCCGCTCCCGTGCCGCGCCGTCGCTACAGCGCGCACCCCTGGCTGTCGACCTGCTGGTTGGCCGCGCGGCCGAGCTCGATGTCCTCGCGGATCTCGTCGGCCGTCAGTGCGTAGCCGGTGTCCGGGTCGTCCAGGGAGCGGGCGAAGATGACGCCGTAGACCTTGCCGTCGGTCGTCAGCAGAGGACCGCCGGAGTTGCCCTGGCGGACCGTCGTGTACAGGGAGTACACATCGCGGCGCACGGTGCCGCGATGGTAGATGTCCGGGCCGTTGGCGTTGATCCGGCCGCGCACGCGCGCCGAGCGGACGTCGTACGAGCCGTTCTCGGGGAAGCCGGCGACGATCGCGCTGTTGCCGCTGCGCGCGTCGGACTCGGTGAACTGGAGCGGGGGCGCCTTCAGATCGGGCACGTCCAGCACCGCGATATCGCGCTGCCAGTCGTAGAGCACGACCTTCGCGTCGTAGAGCCTGCCCTCTCCGCCTATCTGGACGGTCGGCTCGTCGACGCCTCCGACGACGTGCGCGTTGGTCATCACGCGGCGGTCGGCGAAGACGAAGCCGGTCCCCTCCAGGACCTTGCTGCAGCTCTGCGCCGTGCCGACGACCTTGACGATGGACCGCTGGGCGCGGGCCGCCACCGGGCTGCCCACCAGCGCCGGGTCCGGGGCCTGGACCTCGGTGATGGGCTCGTTGGCGAAGGGGCTGAAGACCTGCGGGAAGCCGTTCTGCGCGAGCACCGAGGTGAAGTCGGTGAACCAGGTGTTCGCCTGATCCGGCATCACCCGGGAGACCCCGAGCAGCACCTTGGAGTTGCGGACCTCCTTGCCCAGCGTGGGCAGCGCGGTTCCGGCCAGCGCGGAGCCGATCAGCCAGGCGACCAGCAGCATCGCGACGACGTTGACCAGCGCCCCGCCCGTGGCGTCCAGCGCGCGGGCGGGCGACCAGGTGATATATCGGCGCAGCTTGCTGCCGAGGTGGGTGGTGAAGGCCTGTCCCACCGACGCGCACACGATCACGATCACGACGGCGACGACGGCGACCGTGGTGGACACCTGGGAGTCGTCGTCCGTCATCGCGTCCCAGATCACCGGGAGCAGATACACCGCGACGAGCCCGCCGCCGAGGAAGCCGATCACCGACAGGATGCCGACGACGAAGCCCTGGCGATAGCCGACGATCGCAAACCACACTGCGGCGACCAGCAGCAGAATGTCCAGCACGTTCACCGTCGCTTGCCTCGCATTTTCGTCGCCGGGTGCTCGAAGTCAGCCTGTCATGCGCGCCAGTCCAGCGGGACCTGCTTGGCCCGGTCCCAGGGCTTCTCCCAGCCCGAGAAATGCAGCAGGCGGTCGATCACTCCGGCCGTGAAGCCCCAGACCAGAGCGTCCTCGACCAGGAACGCCGGCCCCTTGTAGCCGCTCGGATGGACAGTGGTCGCACGGTTGGCCGGGTCCGTGAGATCCGCCACGGGCACGGTGAAGACACGAGCCGTCTCCGCGGGGTCGACGGCTCCGACCGGGCTCGGGGCCCGCCACCATCCCAGTACGGGCGTGACGACGAAACTGCTCACCGGGATGTAGACCTTGGGCAGCACGCCGAAGGCCTGCACGCCGGAGGGGTCGAGCCCGGTCTCCTCCTCGGCCTCGCGCAGCGCGGCCCGCAGCGGGCCGACGGTGGCCGGGTCGCCGTCCTCGGGATCGAGGGCGCCGCCGGGGAAGGAGGGCTGCCCGGCGTGCGAGCGGAGGCTGCCCGCGCGCTCCATCAGCAGCAGCTCAGGACCCCTGTCGCCCTCGCCGAACAGGATGAGCACGGCCGACTGCCGTCCCCGGCCGCTCTCGGGCGGCAGGAAGCGGCTGAGCTGCGAGGGCTCGATGACGTCCACGGCGCGCACGACCGGATCCAGCCAGTCGGGCAGCCCGTCCGTGGAGACGGTCGCCTCGCCGTTCTGGCTCATGTCGTACGTCTCTTCTCCAGCGCGCATCATCGGCACCCCCTCGTGCACAACGCGCCGGGGCGCGGCAATCGTTCCATGATTCGCGGAGCACGGGCCGTGCGCGGTACGGGACGGACCAGGCGCTGTACGGAACCGGGCACGCCAGTCCGTCCGAGACGACGCCCACCCGCCCGTACGGAACCGGGCACACCCGCCGCTACGGACCGGGGCACACCGACCCGTACGCCACAGACCGCCGCGCCCGCCTCGCCCTCAGCCGGGAACCGCCTCATTCGGCCTCGCCCAGCGCCGGGGCGGGCTTGCCCGGGTAGTCCGCCGGCGGGCTCAGCCGCTGGCCAGGGCGGCCGCCCATCTCGTACTTCAGGAGCTTCTTCGCCTTCTCCGGGTCCGTCTCGCCCTCTCCGTACGAAGGGCACAGAGGGGCGATCGGGCAGGCGCCGCAGGCCGGCTTGCGGGCATGGCAGATACGGCGGCCGTGGAAGATGATCCGGTGCGAGAGCATGGTCCACTCGGACTTCGGGAAGATCTCGGCGATCTCCGCCTCGACCTTCTCCGGGTCCTCCTGCTCGGTCCACTTCCAGCGGCGCACCAGACGGCCGAAGTGGGTGTCCACAGTCAGGCCGGGCACACCGAATCCATTGCCGAGGACGACGTTCGCCGTCTTGCGGCCGACGCCCGGGAGCGTCACCAGGTCTTTCAGCCGGCCCGGGACCTCGCCGCCGAAGTCGTCCCGCAGCGCGGTCGAGAGGCCGATCAGCGACCTCGCCTTGGCGCGGAAGAAGCCGGTCGGGCGGATGATCTCTTCCAGCTGCTCGGGGACGGCCGCGGCCATGTCCTCCGGCGTGGGGTACCTGGCGAAGAGCGCGGGCGTCGTCTGGTTCACCCTCAGGTCGGTCGTCTGGGCGGACAGGACGGTCGCGACCAGCAGCTCGAAGGGGTTGCGGAAGTCGAGCTCGGGGTGGGCGTACGGATAGACCTCGGCGAGCTCGCGATTGATGCGGCGGGCGCGCCGGACCATCGCCAGTCTGGATTCCGGCTTCAGGGACGCTTTAACCCGTTTTGTCGCTTTTTTGGGGGCAGGTGCGCGCTGTTCGCCCACAGCGGAATTCTGCTTTCCAGACACGCTCCCAGCCCCCTTGGCCTGCGCTCTCACCGGCGAATTGGACACCCGGCCAGCCTAAGCGCCGCCACTGACATCCGCCCCGGCCACCGGCAATCAGGACCCAATCGGGCCCCTGCCGCACGAACACGCGCTCCCGTGCGTCAAACTTGTTGTGATTGATCGCACGAATTTTTACTGCCGGGGGGTTCCGGAGGGTTGCCCTCCGGACCAGCCAACCGCGGTCCGGCATCATGGGGGCTGATGTCCCCTGAGCAGGTCGACAAGGAGAGAACTCGTGGACGACGTTCTGCGGCGCGCCCCGCTCTTCGCGGCGCTCGATGATGAGCAGGCCGCGGAGCTCCGCGCCTCGATGAGTGAAGCGACGCTCGCCCGTGGCGACGCGCTCTTCCACGAGGGCGACCCGGGCGACCGGCTCTATGTGGTCACCGAAGGCAAGGTCAAGCTCCACCGCACGTCCCCCGACGGCCGCGAGAACATGCTCGCCGTCCTCGGCCCGGGCGAGCTGATCGGCGAGCTGTCCCTGTTCGACCCGGGCCCGCGCACCGCGACCGCCTCGGCGCTGACCGAGGTGAAGCTGCTCGGCCTGGGCCACGGCGACCTCCAGCCCTGGCTGAACGCCCGCCCCGAGGTGGCCACCGCGCTGCTGCGCGCGGTCGCCCGCCGGCTGCGCAAGACCAACGACCAGATGTCCGACCTGGTCTTCTCCGACGTTCCGGGCCGCGTCGCCCGTGCGCTGCTGGACCTGTCGCGCCGCTTCGGCGTGCAGTCCGAGGAGGGCATCCACGTCGTCCACGACCTCACGCAGGAGGAGCTGGCCCAGCTGGTCGGCGCGTCCCGCGAGACCGTGAACAAGGCGCTGGCCGACTTCGCGCAGCGCGGCTGGCTGCGGCTGGAGGCGCGGGCCGTGATCCTGCTGGACGTGGAGCGCCTCGCCAAGCGCTCCCGCTAGGCACGCCAGGGACTCGCTCGCAGCGCCGCCGAGTCAGCTGAACCAAGCTCGATCGGCTAGATCGGCTAGATCGCGAAAGGGCCGCCCCGGCCAGTCCGGGGCGGCCCTTCGCGCTGCTCGGGCCGGCGCTGCCGACGATCAGCGCCGCGTGCGGTCGGCTGAGAAGGTCAGCACCGCGTCCGTACGGTCAGTTCACGGTCAATTCTTGGTGCCGTCCACAATCAGCGGGTTGCCGGAGCCGCCGCCGCAGGGCACGGCGTACACCGGGTGCTTCGCGGCCGCCTCCTTGAAGGCGTCGATGCACTGGTTGGTCAGGACCTTGTCGCTGAGCGACTCGTTGAGGATCTTGTTGGCCTTGGCGATGCCCTCGGCCTCGATCCGGCGGCGCTCGGCCTCGGCCGTGGCCGTACGGGCCGCCTCGGTCGCCCGCTCGGTCGCCTGCTGCTGCTGGATCTTGCGGTCGATCTGGTCCTGGAGCCGGTCGGACGGCTTCACATTGCGCAGGTTGACCGTCGTGACGTCGATGCCGCGGGGAGCGAGCCGCTCCTTGATCAGTTCGCCGATCTCGGTGTTGATCTTCTCGCGGGCGGAGGAGTAGCCCTGCTCGCTGGTGTGCCGGGCGAAGACGTTGCGGATGATCTCCCGGCTGTCCGGGAAGACCAGGCGCTGCTGGATGGCGCCCTCGCTGCCGGCGAGCTTGTAGAGCTCGATGGCCTTGGCGGGGGTGACCGCCCACTTCACGGTGACCTCGACGTACATCACGCCGCCCTGCGAGGAGCGGACCTCGACGACGTCCTTGTCGGAGAGGTTGAGGTCGACGGGGCGGGTGGAGAACGTGGTGACGTTGGTGAACGGCGAGGTGAGGTTCACCCCGGGGTTCATGGGCTGCCCGACCTTGCCGAAGGTGACGGGGACGCCGACCTCGTAGGCGCTGACGATGTGGACGCAGCTCGCTATGCCCGAGAACAGGCCGGCGATCAGGGCGCCGACGGCGCCCAGCTTGAGGGCGCGGTTGTCTCCGCCGCGGGCGATGAAGTACATCACCGCCGCGGCTATGACGAGCACGATGAACAGGACGAACACGCTGCTTCCCCCCAGGGACGAATGCCAGAAGTAAGCGGAGCGTAAAGCATCGGTCAACGCTCGCACCCTGAGGGGCCGCCGTACATGCGGTACGCACAAGCGGTACGCGTCACCGCCTGACGTACCCGCAGTACGCACTCACGGCCTGACCTACCCGCAGCACACGCCTGCGGCCTGACGTGCCCGCAGTACGCGCTAGATCAGGCCGTGCTCGCGCAGGTACTCCAGCTGCGCCCGCACCGACAGCTCGGCGGCCGGCCACAGGGACCTGTCCACGTCCGCGTACACCTGCGCGACCACGTCCGCCGGGGTGGCGTGGCCGTTCTCGACGGCCGTCTCCACCTGGGCGAGGCGGTGGGCCCGGTGCGCCAGATAGAACTCGACCGCGCCCTGGGCGTCCTCCAGTACGGGGCCGTGGCCGGGCAGCACCGTGTGCACCCCGTCGTCGACGGTCAGCGAGCGCAGCCGGCGCAGCGAGTCGAGGTAGTCGCCGAGCCGCCCGTCGGGGTGCGCGACGACCGTCGTGCCGCGGCCGAGGATCGTGTCGCCGGTCAGCACCGCGCGGTCGCCGGGCAGATGGAAGCAGAGCGAGTCCGCGGTGTGCCCGGGGGTGGGCACGACGCGCATCTCCAGCCCGCCCGTGGTGATCACGTCGCCCGCGGCGAGGCCCTCGTCGCCGAGCCGCAGCGCGGGGTCGAGGGCGCGGACGTGCGTACTCGTCAACTCGGCGAAGCGCGCGGCGCCTTCGGCGTGGTCGGGGTGGCCGTGGGTGAGCAGGGTGAGGGCGACGCGCTTGCCCGCCTTCTCGGCGGCGGCGACGACGGCCTGGAGGTGAGTCTCGTCGAGGGGGCCGGGATCGATGACGACCGCGAGGTCGGAGTCGGGCTCGGAGACGATCCAGGTGTTGGTCCCGTCGAGGGTCATGGCCGAGGGGTTGGGCGCGAGGACGTTGACGGCCCGTGCGGTCGCGGGTCCGGAGAGGACGCCGCCGCGGGGCTGTCCGGGAAGCGAGCCGGCGTCGGTCATCGCGCACCTCCGGCGTACGTGGATCCTTCGACGTACGTGGATCCTCCGACGGCAAGGGTCGTGCGCGGGCCGCTCGCCGCGGCGCCCGCAGCCCAGGAGTCCGTCGTCGTCCAGGCCCAGGTGTCCATCGTCGTCGACGAACGCGTCCTCGTCATGTCTCGTCCTTCGTCGGCACATGCTTGGTGAACTCGTCGTGGCCGGGCCAGGTCAGGACCACCTCGCCCGCCTCCAGGCGCGCCTGCGCCAGCACCGGCGCGAGGTCCTGGTCCGCTGCCGCAGCGACGGCCGACGCCGCCGTCCCGTACGCCGTCAGCGCCCGCAGCGTCGCCACCGTCGGGGGCATCATCAGCAGCTCGCCCCGGTCGTACCCGGCCGTCGCCTCCGACGGGCGGATCCAGACCGTGCGGTCCGCCTCCGTCGACGCGTTGCGCGTGCGCTGGCCCTCGGGCAGGGCAGCCACGAAGAACCAGGTGTCGTAGCGGCGCGGCTCGAACTCCGGCGTGATCCACCGCGCCCACGCGCCCAGCAGGTCGGAGCGGAGCACCAGTCCCCGCCGGTCCAGGAAGTCCGCGAAGGACAGGTCGCGCGCGACCAGCGCCTCGCGGTCCGCCTCCCAGTCCGCGCCCGTGGTGTCGCTGACCACCGAGTCCGCGGTCTCGCCCGCGAGCAGGACACCGGCTTCCTCGTACGTCTCCCGCACCGCGGCACACACGATCGCCTGGGCCTCGGCGGGCTCGGCGCCCAGCCGCGCGGCCCACTCCTGAAGCGAGGGTCCGGCCCAGCGGACCAGGTGGTCGTCGTCGCGCGGGTCCACTCCCCCGCCGGGGTACGCGTACGCGCCGCCCGCGAAGGCCATGGAAGTGCGTCGGCGCAGCATGTGGACGGCGGGGCCGCCGTCCGCCGTGTCGCGCAGCAGCATCACGGTCGCGGCCCGCTTCGGCGGCACGGCGGTGAGCTCACCGCTCGCGAGCGCGCGAATCCGGTCCGGCCACTCCGGCGGGTACCACTGACCTTTGGACATGGACGGATGCTATGCGCATCTGTCTCGATGTTCGAGGGGCAGAGGACGACCGATGATCACCCGATGTGGGGGGGTCGGGAACGGCGGCGGCCACCGCGCCCGCCCTCCCCCTCCGGCACCGAGCAGGAACACGAATACGGCCCCGTGCCCGCCGGGACTCCGGCGGACACGGGGCCGTACCTCGCTGACCGGCGGTTCAGCGCCACACCGGCCGAGCGGAGAGCTCACTTCAGCCCAGCCGGTCCCCCGGCCGATCTCCCAGCCGGTCCCCCGGCCAGGTCCCCTGCCGATCTCCCGGCAAGGTCTCCCAGCTGCGCAGAGCTCGATCAGTCCTGGACGATCTCCACCTGGATCTCGACCTCCACGGGAGCGTCCAGCGGCAGCACCGCCACGCCCACCGCGCTGCGCGCGTGCACGCCCTTCTCGCCGAGCACCGCGCCCAGCAGCTCGCTCGCGCCGTTGAGCACCGCGGGCTGACCGGTGAAGTCCGGGGCGGACGCGACGAAGCCGACCACCTTCACGACACGCGCGATCCGGTCCAGGTCGCCGACGACCGACTTCACGGCGGCCAGCGCGTTCAGCGCGCAGGTCCGCGCGAGGTCCTTGGCCTCCTCGGGGGTGACCTCGCCGCCCACCTTGCCGGTGACCGGGAGCTTGCCCTGCACCATCGGGAGCTGCCCGGCGGTGTAGACGTACGCGCCCGAGACGACGGCCGGCTGGTACGCGGCCAGCGGCGGCACGACCTCCGGCAGCGTCAGCCCGAGTTCGGCGAGCTTCGCCTCGACTACTTGGCTGCCCATGGCTTCTCCCGCTTCATGTACGCCACCAACTGCTCGGGGTTGTTCGGCCCGGGAACGACCTGGACGAGCTCCCAGCCGTCCTCGCCCCAGGTGTCCAGGATCTGCTTCGTCGCGTGCACGAGAAGGGGCACGGTCGAGTATTCCCACTTGGTCATGGAGGCGACTGTAGCCGCACGCGCGGGCCGCTCCGTGACGCAGGCCGCACGCAGCCTCGTGCGTAGCGTGCTGCCCGACTGGTTAGGCTCGAATACGTGAGCAGGCTCCAGGTCGTCAGCGGCAAGGGCGGTACCGGTAAGACGACGGTCGCCGCCGCCCTCGCGCTCGCCCTCGCGACCGAGGGAAAGCGGACTCTCCTCGTCGAGGTGGAGGGCAGGCAGGGCATCGCACAGCTCTTCGAGACGGAGGCGCTGCCCTACGAGGAACGGAAGATCGCCGTCTCCTCCGGGGGCGGGGAGGTGTTCGCGGTGGCCATCGACGCCGAGCGCGCGCTCCTCGACTACCTCCAGATGTTCTACAAACTCGGCAGCGCGGGCCGCGCCCTCAAGAAGCTCGGCGCGATCGACTTCGCGACGACCGTCGCGCCCGGCGTCCGCGACGTGCTGCTGACCGGCAAGGCGTGCGAGGCCGTGCGCCGCCGGACCAAGCAGGGCGCGTACGCCTACGACTACGTGGTCATGGACGCCCCGCCCACCGGCCGCATCACCCGCTTCCTCAACGTCAACGACGAGGTGGCGGGGCTGGCGAGGATCGGCCCGATACACAATCAGGCCCAGGCCGTGATGCGTGTCCTCAAGTCGCCCGAGACCGCGGTCCACCTGGTCACGCTCCTGGAGGAGATGCCGGTCCAGGAGACCGCGGACGGCGTCGCCGAGCTGCGCGCCGCCGACCTCCCGGTCGGCAAGGTGATCGTGAACATGGTGCGCCCGCACGTCCTGGACGAGGACGCCGTGCGCAGCGCGGCCGGCGACCGGCGCGCGGAGATCGCCGCGGCGCTCTCCGGCGCGGGCCTGTCCGGCGCGGACAAGCTCGTCCCGCCGCTGCTCGCCGAGGCCGCCGACCACGCCCAGCGCGTGGAGCTGGAGCGCGCGCAGCGGGCCGCGCTGAACCGCCTGGACCTGCCGGCGTACGAACTCCCTCTGCTGAGCGAGGGCGTCGACCTGGCCGGGCTCTACCAACTGGCGAAGGAACTGCGGAAGCAAGGGACCGGCTCATGACCCTGGACGCGGCGGCGCTCCTCGAAGTCGACCCGCTGATCGACGACCCGGGCACCCGCATCATCGTGTGCTGCGGCTCCGGCGGCGTCGGCAAGACGACGACCGCGGCGGCCCTCGGCGTACGGGCGGCGGAGCGCGGCCGCAAGGTCGTCGTCCTCACCATCGACCCGGCCCGCAGGCTCGCCCAGTCCATGGGCATCGACTCGCTGGACAACATCCCGCGCCGGGTGAAGGGCATCGAGGGCGCGTCGGGCGGCGAGCTGCACGCCATGATGCTCGACATGAAGCGGACCTTCGACGAGATCGTCGAGGGGCACGCGGACGCCGACCGGTCCCGCGCGATCCTGGAGAACCCCTTCTACCAGTCCCTGTCGGCCGGCTTCGCGGGCACGCAGGAGTACATGGCGATGGAGAAGCTGGGGCAGCTGCGGGCCCGCGACGAGTGGGACCTGATCGTGGTCGACACCCCGCCGTCGCGCAGTGCGCTGGACTTCCTGGACGCGCCCAAGCGCCTCGGGTCGTTCCTGGACGGGAAGTTCATCAAGCTGCTGATGGCCCCGGCGAAGATGGGCGGCCGGGCGGGGATGAAGTTCCTCAATGTCGGCATGTCGATGATGACGGGCACGCTCGGCAAGCTGCTAGGCGGGCAGCTGCTGCGCGATGTGCAGACGTTCGTGGCCGCCATGGACACCATGTTCGGCGGCTTCCGCACCCGGGCGGACGCGACCTACCGGCTGCTCCAGGCCCCCGGGACGGCCTTCCTGGTGGTCGCGGCGCCCGAGCGGGACGCGCTGCGCGAGGCGGCGTACTTCGTGGAACGGCTGGCGGCGGAGGAGATGCCGCTGGCCGGTCTGGTCCTCAACCGGGTCCACGGCAGCGGCGCCGCCCGGCTGTCGGCCGAGCGTGCGCTCGCTGCGGCAGAAAATCTTGATGAGGGCCGCATTGTGGATCAGACGTCCGGGAAGACTGGTGTTCGTGGCGTCGCGGCCGCCTCTCCCGAACCCCCGGCCGTGGACCACGCTTCCGACGGCCACGCGGCTGACCACCCCGCGGCGAAGGACTCACACCAGACGGACCACACGGACCACGCAGAGGACGACGACGCGCTCGACCACGTATTCCCCGAGGACCACACCACGGAGCAGCTGACCGCCGGTCTGCTGCGCCTCCATGCTGAGCGGATGCAGGTGCTCGCGCGCGAACAGCGAACGCGCGACCGCTTCACCGCGCTCCATCCCGAGGTGCCGGTGGCGCAGGTGGCCGCCCTGCCCGGCGACGTACACGATCTCGCAGGGCTTCGGGCCATCGGTGATCGCCTCGCGACCGGTGGTCGTACGCCGGCTGCGTAGGAGCTGGTAGGACGTCGGCGGCCGGAGGTCTACCCCACCGCCGCGTAGGTCTCGTAGGTCGCGTCGTCGTCGAGGCCCACGGGCAGGATGCCCGCGCTGCGCTCGTACTCCGTGCGTGCGGTCTCGAGGAGTCTGCGCCACGAGGTGACCGTCGGCCGCCTGCGCAACAGCGCACGCCGCTCCCGCTCGGTCATTCCGCCCCACACGCCGAACTCGACGCGGTTGTCGAGCGCATCGGCCAGGCACTCGGTCCGCACCGGGCATCCGGTGCACACCGCCTTGGCCCTGTTCTGCGCTGCACCTTGTACGAACAGTTCATCCGGATCGGTAGTGCGGCAGGCTGCCTGCGCACTCCAGTCGGTTACCCAGCCCATGCCGGCGCCGTCCTCTCCCGAATCGAGGCTCCCCCACGGCGGCAGCGGCATATTCACCGCTGCCAGTTGAGGACGTTACGGAAGGCAGGCACAGCGCAACACCCCCGTGGGGCCCAATCTTGAATGGCCCGAACGGACTATGCGTACGCGGCAGATCACCCAGGGGAGTGAGGTGAGGGCATACGAGACCATCCCGACAATGCGGGACGGTTCACTTGGGTCACAGCGGACGCCGGATGGCATACAGGGCGGATTCGGACATGGATCTGCCGATTCGGGTACAGCGGGATTCATGTCAGGTGCTTGATGCGAAAACGCACTGCTGTGACAGTTGAGAGCAGCTTAGGCCAACGCCTATACGCCTGTCCGGCGAATGACTACGGACGCTCACGACCACGGACGCCGATGACTACGGACCCTGATCACTACGGGCGCTGTGAACCGTCGAGGCGGCCGCGAGAGCGCCGGGCGCACCGTCCGCAGATGTCACGGCTTGGTACCCGAACATCCCGAGGAGCACCCGCTCCATCGGAACCCCTCCGGCTACGGATTAGGCTGCCCCCATGCCAAACAAGCGCTCGGGCGGAGGTCTGACCGGGACCCAGCAGGCCGCCAAGTTCCTCGGTGTCAGCGTGCTCGCGGGAGCCGTCCTCGCAGGCATCGCCCTGCCCGCCTTCGGCGCACTGGGTCTGGCGGCCAAGGGAACCGTCGAGGGATTCGACGAGATCCCCGCCAACCTCAAGACTCCTCCGCTCAGCCAGCGCACCACCATCCTGGACTCGCAGGGAGGGCCGATCGCGACGGTCTACTCCCGCGACCGCACGGTGGTGCCGCTGACGGACATCTCGCCGTACATGCAGAAGGCGATCGTCGCGATCGAGGACTCGCGCTTCTACGAGCACGGCGCGATCGACCTCAAGGGCGTGCTGCGCGCGCTCAACCGCAACGCCCAGTCGGGCGGGGTGTCCCAGGGCGCCTCCACCCTCACCCAGCAGTATGTGAAGAACGTCTTCGTCGAGGAGGCGGGCGACGACCCCGACAAGGTCGCCCAGGCCACCCAGCAGACCATCGGCCGCAAGATCCGCGAGCTCAAGTACGCGATCCAGGTCGAGGAGGAGCTGGGGAAGAAGAAGATCCTCGAGAACTACCTCAACATCACCTTCTTCGGCCAGCAGGCGTACGGCGTCGAGGCGGCGTCCCAGCGGTACTTCTCCAAGCCCGCCAAGGACCTGAAGCTGGAGGAGGCGGCGCTGCTCGCCGGCATCGTCCAGTCGCCGAGCCGCTACGACCCGGTCAACGACACGACCGAGGCGACCAAGCGCCGCAACACCGTGCTCCAGCGCATGGCCGACATCCGCCAGATCACCCAGGCGGACGCGGACAAGGCCAAGGCGGCCAAGATCAGCCTGAAGGTCAGCAAGCCGAAGAACGGCTGCATCACGGCGGTCAACGGCGCGGGCTTCTTCTGCGACTACGTGCGCGCGGCGTTCCTCTCCGACCCGGTCTTCGGCAAGACCAAGGAGGACCGGGCCAAGGTCTGGAACCAGGGCGGCCTGACGATCAGGACGACGCTCGACCCCAAGGCCCAGAAGGCCGCCCAGCAGTCGATCAAGGACCACGTCTACCAGAGCGACAAGGTCGCCAGCGCGGTGACGATGGTCCAGCCCGGCACGGGCAAGATCCGGGCGATGGGCCAGTCGAGGCCGTACGGCTTCGAGAAGGACGAGACCACGATCAACTACTCGGTGAACAAGGGCATGGGAGGCTCGAACTTCGGCTTCCCGGTCGGCTCGACCTTCAAGCCCTTCGTCGCCGCGGCGGCCATAGAGCAGGGCAAGCCGCCGACGCAGACCTACCCGGCGCCGTACCAGATGCCCTACCCGGCGTCGATCGCGACCTGCGACGGCACCTGGGTCAACCACGGCGGACAGAAGCTCGAGAACGAGAATCCGAAGGAAGTCGGTCCCTACGGGCTCAGGGACGCGATGGAGATGTCGGTCAACACGTACTTCGTGCAGATGATCGGCGAGATCGGCCTCTGCCCGGTCGTGGAGATGACGGACAAGCTGGGCGTCGTCATGGGCAACGGCAAGAAGCTGCCGCAGGAGCCCTCCACCCTCACTCTCGGCTCCGACGGCATCGCGCCGCTGACGATGGCGGGCGCGTACGCCACGTTCGCCAACCGCGGCACGTACTGCACGCCGACGGCCATCGAGTCCATCAAGACGGCCGACGGCAAGAGCCTCGCGGTGCCGCAGACCACCTGCACCAAGGCGATGACCGAGCGGACGGCCGACACCATCAACACCCTGCTGCGCGGAGTGGTCGACTCCGGAACGGGTCAGCAGGCGGGTCTGCAGAGCCGGGACAACGCGGGCAAGACGGGTACCACCGACGGCCGGAAGAACGCCTGGTTCGTCGGCTACACCCCCGACCTCTCCGGCGCCGTCTGGGTCGGCAGCCCGACGCAGAGGGTGGAGATGGAGAACATCACCATCGGCGGCGTCTACCGCCCGCAGGTCTTCGGCGGTCAGGTCCCGGGCCCGATCTGGAAGGACGCGATGAGCGGCGCGCTGGAGGGCGTGCCGAGCACGCCGTTCAACACAGTGCACATCCCGGACGGCCCGAAGCAGCGGCCGGACGAGGGCGACGACGACGATGAGGACGAGAAGCCCGGCGACAACCGGGGGAACGGGAACGGCGGGCAGGAGCCGTGGCCCGGAATCTCGATCCCGCCGGACCTGATCGGCGGCGGAAACAACCGCGGCCAGGCGAACGGCGGGAACGGCCCGGGTGGGAATGGTCCGGGCGGGAACTTTCCGTAGCGGGCGAGGCTTGGGCGGGCCCGGATTTGGCGGGCTTGGCCTGAGCGGCTCGGCAAGGGCAGGCTCGGCTGAGCGGGCTTGGCCTGAGCGGCTCGGCTTGAGCGGCTCGGCAAGGGCAGGCTCGACCTGAGCGGCTCGACCTGAGCGGCAGCGGTACGCGAGGGCGATGAAGAGGGGGACCCCGGCCGAGATCGGCCGGGGTCCCCCTCTTCATCTCTTCTGCCGCCCGCTCGCGCCCGCCGGGTCAGCCCGGTCAGCCGGCCAGCAGCTGCTTCACCGTCGCGGCCACCCGGCCGCCCTCGGCGCGGCCCGCGATCTTCGGGTTCACGATCTTCATGACGGCGCCCATCGCGCGCGGCCCCTCGGCGCCGCCGGCCTTGGCCTCCTCGACGGCCTGCGCCACGATCTGGCGGAGCTCGTCGTCCGTCAGCTGCTGCGGCAGGTAGGCGTCGAGGAGGACGCCCTCCGCCTTCTCCCGCTCGGCCTGCTCGTTCCGCCCGCCCTGTGCGAACGCCTCGGCGGCCTCCCGGCGCTTCTTCGCCTCCTTGGCGATCACCTTCTGCACCTCGTCGTCGGAGAGCTCACGGGCCGTCTTGCCCGCGACTTCCTCCTTGGTGATGGCGGCGAGGGTCAGCCGGAGCGTGGAGGAGCGCAGTTCGTCGCGCGCCCTGATCGCCTCGGTGAGGTCTTCCTTCAGCTTGGACTTGAGCGTGGTCATGACCTCTTCATAGCCTTTTTTCATGGAGCCGGTCAAAGGGGATTCGCAGGTCGCCGACGACTCGGAACGGCTCCGCGGGCCTGCCCGGAGGGCCGTGTCTGAGCGGTACGAGCGCGCAGCCGTACGGACTGGGCAGAGCAGTGGGCGGCGTTCTGCCGCTGAATTCCGCAGGTCGGCGGCGACGATCGAGCCGGTGCTGGTGTCGCTGTCGCTGTCGCTGTCGATGGACACGAGCGTATCCGCCGCGACCGCGCGTGGCGTGACAGCCGTTCCTCCCCCGGCCGAGGAGTTGATCATTCACGGCATGGGACCCGCGGCCGAAGCTCAACAGACCGGAGCTCAACAGAAAGGCCGCTGACCGGTTTATCTGGTCAGCGGCCTACAACCTGGGCGGCGGTACGGGTATATGAAAGAAGCAGGGACAGCGATCGGCGAATCGATGAGAAAGCGGCGGGAAAGCGCGAGAACGCGGAAGATCGTTATCAAGCGGGATGCCTCTTCGAAGCGCTCGAATCGCTCTTCGCCGCACCGGACTTCGACGATGCGTTCGCGGGGCGCTGCCGGTGGCGGGAAATGCTCTGGCGCGGCGGCCGGGTCAGTGTGATCTGCCGGACGAGCTGCTGGAAGCAGGCCAGGGACGCGATGGCCGGCAGGGCGGCTGCGGCGACGCCGGTGAAGGTCCGCTCGGCCTGGGCCACGCAGAGCATCATCGCGAGGGAGGAGAACAGCAGAACGACGAACCAGGAGTGCGCGGCCCGGCGCTGGTGCAGGGCCGTCCGCAGGATGGAGAGCGAGGCCACCATCCAGGGGCCGTAGACGAGCAGCGGCCACCAGGGGAGCGAGCTGCCCTGCGTGTCGGACCCGATGTGGCGCAGGGGCGCGTACGCCACCATGCCGCCGAAGACGCTGACCATCGACACGATGACGGCGGCGAAGGCGGCGATCACGAAGCTGACGGTCTGCAGCCAGGTGAAGCGGAACCTGCGGGCCCGCACCTTCCGATGCCCGACGGTGGAGCGCCGGATGGGCGGCAGCTCGGCGGTGGTCTGCGTCAGCTCGTCCAGCGGGTCGCCGACGTAGCCGACGCCGGACGAATGCTCGCTGCGCGGCGGCGGGACGGCGGCCGCCTGGTCGGCCGTCGCGGCTTCCTGCAGGAGATAGGTGAGCTCCTCGACCGGGTCCCAGCCCTCCTCCAGAGGGGTCGCCTGGTGCAGGGAGTCGACGGGCCCCCGGTGCCGGCCGGTGGCCGGCCGGGTGCTGTACGGACCGGGGTACCGCTCCTGCCGGGCGAAGGAGATATCCGGGTAGTCGTCATTCACGGAATTCAGCCCCCGTCACGTGCGGGCTGCGTGGAAACCGGAACGCCCCTGGTCGCTCCACCGCCGGCTGAGTTCCTCCTGGGCCGCGTCCAGCAACGTCAGGAAGTCGCTGAGCAGCGACTCGGTGACCCGCAGTTCGACCCGCGCGCCGTCCACGTGCAGAGTGCCGCGGGCGTCGGGCGAGGAGTACGCGGCGGCGGGCGTGAAGGTGTACCGCCCCACGGCCACAGCGCGGGCTACGGGCAGATCCTCCGCCGTCACTCCGGAGCGGGTCGGGTCAAAGAGCCTTGCTTTGGTCATATTCCACTAACGCCGCCACTTCTCCTCCAGATGCGCGGCAAATGAGTGAGCGCGATGTGGCGAATTCTGGACGTATGCGTTTGTCATGAGAGCCAACTGCGACTGGAGCGGTGAATAAAGAGTCGAGCGGTTTGTCTTTTGAATTGCACGCGAACAGAGAAACGATTTTCCGAACGGGGTAGGGGTCGGACGGGGTCGGGGCGGGCGCCGCGGGAGCGCGTCGGCGGCTCCGGCGGGGGGACGCCGGGCCGACGGGAGGAACCGGCGGAGGGAGCGGCCTCCCTGGAGGCCGGGAGGCGGGAGGCCGGGAGGCCCACGCGCCCGGAGGGCCAGTGCCACCCCCACCCCGCAGCCGATCATGCGTTCACTAGCCGGAAGGCGCGTTCGTAAGACTGCCGACATGCGCGGGCCGCTCGGCGGCGAAGACCGCGTCGTCTGGCGGACACCGCCCGTTGACACCCTGCCGGAATGCCCGCCATCCCCGACCACTCCCCCGACCGCTCACCCGTCGGCTCCCCCGACCGCTCCCGCGTCGGCTCCCGCGTCCGCCGCTGCCGGCTGCTCGGCCTGGCGGGCTCGGCGGCCCTCGCCGCCGGCGGGGTGAGCGCGGGCGCGCTGCCCGTGCGGGACACCCTCGCGCCCGAGTCGGGGCGGGCGGCCCTCGGCCTGGTCTGCGCGTACTTCGGTCTCGTACTGCTGGTCGCCGCATGGGCGCTGCTCGGGCGGGCGGTACGCGGGCCCAAGCCGCCGGGCCGACGCTCGCTGCTGCTCACGCTCGCGCTGTGGGCGGCACCGCTGGTGCTGGCGCCGCCGCTGTTCAGCCGGGACGTCTACAGCTATCTGGCGCAGGGCGCGATGGTAGACGCGCGGATCGACGTGTACGTGCACGGTCCCTCCCGGCTCGGCGGCCCGCTGACCGACGAGGTCGCGCCGCTCTGGCAGCACACCCCGACTCCGTACGGCCCCCTCTTCCTCGCCTGCGCGAGGGCGATCGCCGACCTCTCCCGTACGGAGGTGGCGCCGGGCGTCCTCGGGATGCGGCTCGTGGCACTGCTCGGCGTCGCGGTCATGGTGCTGTGCCTGCCCGTCCTGGCCCGGCACTGCGGCGCCGACGCCGGCACCGCGCTCTGGCTGGGGGCGCTGAACCCGCTGGTCCTGCTCCATCTGGTCGGCGGGGCCCACAACGACGCGATCATGCTGGGGCTGCTGGGCGCGGGGCTGGCAGCCGCGCTCGGGCGACGGCCGGTGCTGGCCGTCGTGCTCGTCACGCTCGCCGCGCTGGTGAAGGCCCCAGCCGCGTTGGGCCTGGTGGCGATCGGCCTGCTCTGGGCGAGACAGCTCAGCGGCCGGACTCGTATGCCGCGGTGCACGGCGGGGCTCTCGGTGCTCGGCGTAGCAGCGGCCGTCACCGCCGCGACCACCGCGCTGACCGGCACCGGCTACGGCTGGATCGCCGCCCTGGACACCCCCGTCTCCCCGCAGAACTGGTCGCTGACGTCCTCGCTGGGCCGGATCACGGGCACGCTGCTGGCGAACGCGGACAGCGCCCCGATCGCCGGCCTGGCCCCGTTCGCCGCCCCCGCCTGGCACTTGGCGGGACTCGCCGCGACCGCGCTCGCCGCCCTGATCGCCTGGCGGCGGCACCATCTGCGGCGCCCGCTGTACGCCCTGGGCCTGAGCCTGACTGCGGTGGCCGTCCTCGGACCGGCGATACGGCCCTGGTACGTGCTGTGGGGCCTGTTCCTGATAGCCGCGACAGGGCCGGACAGGGCGGTGCGCCGGGCGTTCGCGGTCGCGAGCGGGGTGCTGGCGCTGGCCGTCCTGCCCAGCGGCTTCGCGCCTCAGGGGCCGCAGGTGGCGCTGGCCACGGCGGGCGGCGCGTTGGCGGTGCTCGCGCTGTGGTGCGCGTCGCGTGTCGCCGCGGCACGAGCCGCCGGGCGGGTCGGCCGGGAGCCGTTGGGGAGCACGGCATGAGGGCGGCGCGACGCACGCGGCCGGCACGGGAAACGGGAGCGGCGCGGAAGACGGAGGCCCGGCTGGAAGCAGCGCGGAAGAGGGAAGCGGCGCACGTGACAGGGGCGGCACGGGAGACGGGGGCGGCGCACGTGACAGGGGCGGCACGGGAGACGGGGGCGTACGGCGTGCGATGGCCGACGAGCACACGCGGACGGGCGCTGCTGGTCGCGGGCCTGGCGGCCGCGGTCGGGCTGTTCCTGGCGACCGTGCCGCTGCACCGGGACTGGTTCGACCTCGGCGTCTACTACGGGACGGTCGACTACTGGCGCGACGGCGGCCGGATCTACGACTACCTGGTGCCCGGGACGCACTATGGGTTCACGTATCCCCCGTTCGCCGCCGTGATCATGCTGCCGATGACTCTGGTCGACTGGCCGAGCGCGGTCGTGATCAGCCTGCTGCTCAACGCCGGCGCGGCGGCGGCGATCCTGTACTGGTCGGCGGCGGCGGTCGTACGCCGGCAGGGCTGGAGCCGGTGGTTCGCCTTCGCGGTGGCGGGCTGCCTGTTCGCCCTGCTGGAGCCGGTACGGGACACGATCAGCTTCGGCCAGGTCAACCTGCTCCTGCTGGCGCTGGTGCTCGCGGACGCGTGGCTCCTCTCCTCTGGGCGCGCCCGCTACGCGGGCTACTGCATCGGCCTCGCCGCCGCGATCAAACTCACGCCCGCGGTCTTCATCGGCTACCTCCTGCTGACGCGCCGCTGGCGGGCGGCGGCCGCCGCAGCGTCCACCGCCGTCCTCGCCACGCTGCTCGCGCTTTGGGTGACGCCCGAGGGGTCCCGGGTCTACTGGACCGAGGCGATGTGGAACACGGACCGGGTCGGCTCGCTGGCATACGTCTCCAACCAGTCCTGGCAGGGCGTGCTGGCCCGGCTCGCGGAGCCGGGAGCGCCCAGCCGTACGGTGTGGGCGCTCGGCGTACTGGTCCTGCTCGCCGTCTGGGCCCGGCGCGCACGCCGGGCGTCGGCCGCGGGCGACGAATGGGCGGGCTTCGCGCTGACCGGTCTGACGGCGTGCCTGATCAGCCCGGTGACCTGGGTGCACCACCTGGTCTGGCTGCTCCCGGCGCTGGCGGTCCTGGTCGACGCGGGCCTGCGCGCGGGCGCGGCGGGCGACCCGCGCCGCCGCCGGCTGCTGAGCTGGGCGGGCGGGATCTACGCGGCGCTGTGCAGCAGCGTGGTGTGGCTGTGGAGCTGGGACGCGACGGGGATAGACGGCTTCCTCGGCGCCAACGCGTACGTATGGATCTCGCTGGGCCTGCTGCTGGCGCTCCCGGCGCGGGATCTGCGTGCTTCCACCGACGGCGCCCGCCCCCTTCCCAGCCCCTCGAGGTCTGCAACGATGGGCGTATGCGCGCACGCTACGGACTCCCCCTCAAGATCACCGCAGGAATCACGGCAGTCGGCGCCGCCGGCCTCGCCTACGCCGCCGGCTTCGAGGCCCGCTCCTTCCGCCTCCGACGGCTGACGGTCCCGATCCTGCCGAGAGGGATGCGGCCGCTGCGCGTGCTCCAGGTCTCCGACATCCACATGGTGAGCGGCCAGAACAAGAAGCGCGCCTGGCTTCAGTCGCTGGCGGGCCTGCGCCCGGACTTCGTGGTCAACACCGGCGACAACCTCTCGGACCCGGAGGGCGTGCCCGAGGTGCTGGACGCGCTGGGCCCGCTGCTGGAGTTCCCGGGCGTCTACGTCTTCGGCTCCAACGACTACTACGGCCCCACGCTCCGCAACCCCGGCCGCTATCTGCTCGAGAAGGCGCAGGGCCGCCACGGCCTGAACGGCAACGCGCCGGCGGTCGGCGTCGTCCACAACCCGTGGGAGGAGATCCGGGACGCGTTCGACGCCTCGGGCTGGACGAACCTGACGAACACCCGCGGCCGGCTGAAGCTCGACGGCTACGAGATCGCGTTCACGGGCCTGGACGACCCGCACATCAAGCGCGACCGCTACGAGGAGGTCTCGGGCGGCCCGGAACGGGACGCGGACCTCTCCCTGGCGGTGGTCCACGCCCCGTACCTGCGCGCACTGGACGCGTTCACGGCGGACGACTACCCCCTGATCCTGGCGGGCCACACCCACGGCGGCCAGCTGTGCATCCCCTTCTACGGCGCGCTGGTCACCAACTGCGACCTGGACACGGCCCGAGTGAAGGGCCTCTCCACGCACCGGGCGAACGGAAACGTCTCCTACCTCCACGTCTCCGCAGGCTGCGGCACAAGCCGCTACACCCCGGTCCGCTTCGCCTGCCCCCCGGAGGCGACCCTGCTGACCCTGGTGCCCAAGGCGGACTGAAGCGCACCCGGGGAGGCGCCTTCCGGGGCTCTGCCGCCGCGCCCGGGGCCCGGGCCACGCCCGGACGACGCGCCGTCGAGGCCCGCCGCCGACCACTGGGCCGCCAACCGAAAACCGGATTTCGCCTCCGGGCGCGGGTGGGCTAAAGTAACCGATGTCGCCGCGACAGCGGGGACATCGGGGTGTAGCGCAGCTTGGCAGCGCGCTTCGTTCGGGACGAAGAGGTCGTGGGTTCAAATCCCGCCACCCCGACAGCTGAAACACCAGGTCAGGGGCCTGATCCGCGAGAGCGGGTCGGGCCCCTGAGTGGTTTTCGGGGTACCGCCTGGACGGCCTGGCGGATCGTCCCTCACGGCTGGCCATTCAGGGGGCGCCCTCACGGCCGGCCGTCGTGGATCGCCCCCTCCGCCGTCTGGACCCGACCCCCTCCTCGCGCGGCGCCCCTCATCGCCCCCCAGGCTGCCGGGTCACACTCCCCAGCCACAGCACGTCGCGCGCTCGGGTCATGGCCACGAAGAGCTGGTTGCGGAACAGTTCGCCGCGTTCGCGTGCCGTTTCGGAGGCTTCCGGCTCAGGGGTGGGGGAGATGGGCGTCGAGGTCGTCGCGTCGGTGTCAGGGAGGTAGACCCGCTTGAACTCCAGTCCCTTGGCTCGGTGGTAGCTGCCGATCTTGACGGCGTCGACGGGGCGGCCGTCGTAGTGCTCCAGCAGGCATACGGGGATGCCCGAACGCTTGAGAAGCCGCTGGTAGTGGCCGATGGCCCGGCCCGAGGGGCACAGCACCGCCGTGTCGGCGCGGGCTCCGGGCGGCAGGGTGTGCAGGCTCTCCAGGAGGGCCTGGTCGTGTTCGGCTGTGGTCGGCTTCGATACGCGGATCACGGCGCCGTCGTGGTACGTGAGGTCGACGTCCCGGCGGCCTGGCGTGCGCAGGCCGTCGATGTCCTCGAAGGAGTCGTCGGCGACGACGCCGAGCGCCGCGTCGAGGATCTCCTTGCTGTTGCGGTAGTTGACGCGCAGTACCTGTCCGCGGTCGCCGCGGACGTCGATTCCCGCGTCGGACATGCGGAACCCGCCGGGGTAGACGGCCTGCTGGCCGTCGCCGACCAGCAGCAGTCCGTTGGGGGCGTCGCCGACGAGAGCGTGCAGGAGCCGTACTCCGACCAGCGTCAGATCCTGGACCTCGTCGACGATCACGGCCGCGTAGCGACGCTCTCCCGCGCGGCGGCGGGCCTCTGTCAGGGCGAGGGAGAGCACGTCGTTGAAGTCGTGCACGCCGCGCTCGGCACGGAGCGCTTCGTACGCCTCGTACAGAGTCCAGACGGCCTGCCGATGCGGTCGTCGCAGGCTCGCGCGGCGGCGTCGGCGGGGCACCGTGGCGTACTCCTCGAAGGAGGCGATGCCGCGTCCCTTGACGACGTAGTCGATCTCCTCCTTCCAGTAGCCGGGGGCCGGGTCGATCTCGGCCAGGCAGCTGTCGCGGCCGACGTGCTTCCAGGCGAGGCTGAAGGCGGTCTGGGCCTTGTCTCCGTGCAGCCGGACCGGGACGCCGCAGTCGTGCAGGAACTCCTGGGCCCAGGAGTGCAGGCTGCGGAAGTCGACCCGGTCGGCCACGGCCGGAGACATGGCCTTGAGGAAGGTGGACTGCACCCGGGGGAGGTTGTTGGCGAAGGTGACGTACAGGATCCGGCCGGTGGTGCGCTGCGCGAGGTGGGCCGCGCGGTGGAGGGCGACGACCGTCTTGCCTGTGCCCGCCGGGCCGCTGATCCGTGCGGGGCCGGCCCAGTTGCGGCGTACCAGGGCCACCTGGTCGGGGTGGAGGAAGGTCATCCACTGTTCGATCGGGGCCTGCAGCGCTTCTTCCAGAGCCGCCTCGCGCAGTCCGTCGAGATCGAACAGCCCGTCGGCCGGCTCCTCTTGAGGCTGCGGGCGTGCCGGCGACGGCGCCGCCTGGGTCACGGAGGATCCCTCGTACTCGGGGAAGACCCGCTCCAGGTGATCGGCGATGGCGCGTACGGACTCGGCGCGCAGCCGAGGGCGTTCCGACAGCAGGGCCGGCCCGAGCTCGTGCTCGCCGAGCAGCCGGATCCTGCCCAGGTGGGCATGGACGCGGTGCCCTGCGAAGACCATGAGGGGCTGGACCGCGACCGGGGACAGGCCCAGGGACGCCACCGCCGACTCGGACGTCCTCGTCACGGCCAGCAGCTTGGTCGCGTGCTCGTCGCAGGGAGCGCCGCCGGCGTAGAGCTTTCCGTCCTCGGGCTCGGGTGCGGAGCGCCAGTCCTTGACGTCGAGGACGAACACACCGCCGGGACCGACCAGCAGCATGTCCGCATGGGCCGTCCGCGTCGCCGGCCACCTGCGGTCCACCAGCAATCGCCATCCGCGCGCGGTCAGGACCAACAGCTGTGCCACGACTCTGCGTTCGCCCTCGCTCGCGGCCTCCCATCGGCGGGCTTGCTGTCGAGCGGCCTGCCACTGCTCTCTCAGCAGCCGTTCCTGTCGCCGTGCCTCCTGCGCCCGTCGCGGCGCCGATCCACCAGTCGCCATGCCCACGTCCCCTCGTACGCAGAGTGGTGATCATAAGACGATCTGCGATCGCGAGACAGGGCGCATGACCGTCAAGCCTCGCCCCTGGCAAGTCCCGCCGCTGCCAGGAGACTTCGGCCAAGGGGTGGCGCTGAACCCGTACGAGCGGCCGCTCGGGGACGCCGAGCCTCGTCGCCAGTGAAAGCGCTCACGCTCGCACCGCGTCTCCCCGCGTTGACAACTCGTCAATTCCCGCTACAGGATTTCGACTTCGTCTGATCATGGACGCATCGAATGGACACTTCGAGAGGATCCGAACTGTGCTCAAGCGGTTGAACGTCGCTGCCGGAATCACCTGCGTCGCAAGCGCGATGGTCATGATCGCCGCGGGAACGGCCAGCGCCGCCGACGACGACCTCAACGTCTACGACGGCGGCACCGCCGTCGGCTTCATCCGGCACATCGACGACGGCGACTCCTTCCGGACCTTCGACATAGACAGCGACGGCCACGGCGTACGCGGCTGGCTGCTGAACTCCCGCGGGGAGACGATCAAGACCTCCTACGTGGGCGGCGGGAGCGGCGCCTACACGACCTTCCAGTACGACATCCTGGAAGGGAGGAAGTACTTCATGAAGGTCTGCACCGTGGACGGATCAGGCGACACCACGCCGATCGACTGCGCGACAGACGAGCTCTACGAGTAGTCGATCGCTCTGCGAGTAGCATCCCGCTCTACGAGTAGCCGCTCGCCCGGCCCCTGCGCCGTCCGCGCGCCTCGGTTGGGGGCCGGCGGAGGAGGCGGCCTGGGCGGCTTTTCCCGGAAATACCGCCCACGGCGCCCGCCGCAAATCTGTGTCCGCAAACACAGAAATAGAGAAAAGGCCCCATGAGTCTTTCTCACCGCGCAGCCTGCCTGGGGATTTTCCGCGCGCTCGATCAGTCATGGCATGCTACGGTGTTTGCAGTTGCAGTTGTGGTTCCCAAAACTTCGAGTGCGCTCACTGGGTCCTACACCGGTGAGGGCGCTTTTGTATTCCGGCGATTTCCGGACGGGGCGATCATCGCGGCGACTCGAGATCCGCACAGTGCGGATCTCTGGGCTCTGCCCCGAAGGAGATTCAAATGGCTAACGGCACTGTCAAGTGGTTCAACGCGGAAAAGGGCTTCGGCTTCATCGAGCAGGAGGGCGGCGGTCCTGACGTGTTCGCCCACTACTCGAACATCGCCTCCCAGGGCTTCCGCGAGCTTCAGGAAGGCCAGAAGGTGACCTTCGACATCGCGCAGGGCCAGAAGGGCCCGACCGCCGAGAACATCGTCTCCGCCTGACGCTGACGCGCACAACGCAGCTGGGGCCCGCACCTTGGGGTGCGGGCCCCAGCTCTTTGCCATTCCTCCCAGCTCCGCCGGCCGCGACGGCCCGCGCGAGCGGCGCGGCGGCCTCGGCCGTCGAATCGTCCGCTCTTCGGCCGGGTGATCGTTGCCCCGGCATTCACGCCCGTATTCCCACCCGTATTCCCGGCCGCATGATGATCGAAGTCCCTTCGGCATTCACTTCGGCGCTCTCTCCACGACACGTCGGCACCCGGTCGAGTCCGACCCTGCCGCATTCGTCTTTTCGTCGGCTCGTTCTTGTGAGCCTCCATGCGGCCTGCTTTCCGCCGCTGGAGTTCCTCGATACGCGCCGTATCGAGGAAGGTTCTGCATGAACCGCACAGCTCGTACGAACGACCGCTCCGCCCGCACCCCCCGTACCGGAGGCGCCGCCGCCGGATCCGGGCGAGGCAGCCGTTCCGGCGGCCCCCGCCGTTCCGGCGCGCCCAGCCGCTCCGGCGGGCAGGGCCGCTCGGGTGGCGGCTATGGCCGGCGGCCCGCCGCCGTGCAGGGCGAGTTCGCCCTGCCCGTCACCCTGACCCCCGCTCTGCCGCCCGTCGAGGCGTTCGCCGACCTCGACCTGCCGGCTCCCCTGCTGGCCGCCCTCAGCGCGGAGCGCATGTCCGTGCCGTTCCCGATCCAGGCGGCCACCCTGCCGAACACGCTCGCCGGCCGCGACGTCATGGGCCGCGGCCGTACCGGGTCCGGCAAGACCCTCGCCTTCGGGCTGGCGCTGCTGGCCCGTACGGCAGGAGAGCGCGCCGAGCCCGGACAGCCGCTCGCCCTGGTCCTCGTGCCGACGCGCGAGCTGGCCCAGCAGGTCACTGCGGCGCTCACCCCGTACGCCCGGGCCCTGAGGCTGCGGCTGGCGACGGTGGTGGGCGGCATGCCGATCCACCGTCAGGTCGCCGCGCTGCGCGGCGGGGCCGAGGTCGTCGTGGCGACGCCCGGCCGTCTCAAGGACCTCATCGACCGCGGCGACTGCCGGCTGAACCAGGTCGGCATCACCGTCCTGGACGAGGCCGACCAGATGGCCGACATGGGCTTCATGCCCCAGGTGACCGCGCTGCTCGACCAGGTACGGCCGGAGGGTCAGCGGATGCTGTTCTCGGCCACGCTGGACCGCAACGTCGACCTGCTGGTCCGTCGGTATCTGACCGACCCCGTCGTGCACTCGGTCGACCCGTCGGCCGGCGCCGTCACGACGATGGAGCACCACGTACTGCACGTCCAGGGCCACGACAAGCACGCCGCCACCACGGAGATCGCGGCCCGCGACGGCCGCGTGATCATGTTCCTGGACACCAAGCACGCCGTGGACCGCCTCACCGAGCACCTGCTGAGCAGCGGTGTACGGGCCGCGGCCCTGCACGGCGGCAAGTCCCAGCCCCAGCGCACCCGCACCCTCGCCAACTTCAAGACCGGCCATGTGTCGGTGCTGGTGGCGACCAACGTCGCCGCGCGCGGCATCCACGTCGACAATCTCGACCTCGTGGTCAATGTGGACCCGCCGACCGACCACAAGGACTATCTGCACCGCGGCGGCCGTACCGCCCGCGCCGGCGAGTCCGGCAGCGTCGTCACCCTGGTCACCCCCGGCCAGCGTCGCGAGATGAACCGGCTGATGGCCGCCGCCGGAATCACCCCGCAGACCACCCAGGTCCGCTCCGGCGAGGAGGCGCTGAGCCGTATCACCGGCGCCCAGGCCCCCTCCGGCGTGCCGGTCGTCATCGCCGCGCCGGTGACGGACCGCCCCAAGCGCCGTGCCAGCTCGTCCCGAGGGCGACGCAGCCGCCCCGCCCAGGACCGTCGCCGGACAGGCGGCGGCCCGCGGCAGACGGCAGTGGGCCAGGCCTAGAGCGGCGACGGGACCACCGTCCCGCCCTGCCCCCGGCCCTGTCGCCGTAGCCTTCGACAGCTACGGCCAGGGCTAGGGCCGCACTGAAACCCCATGCGCTCATCCCGCGTGCATATGATCCGGCCCGCTCCCGGCCAGGACTGATCCCCCTCTCCCCTGGAGGCCCCTATGCGCTTCGTCATCGCCCGCTACCCCTTCGACATCTCCAAGAGCGACGTGCTGGACGCGATGAAGGGCGTCAAGCCCGAGCCGATCACCGGCGAGTCCGTGATCGTCGGCCGCCGCGCCTACCCCGTCAAGCAGGTCGGCGCCGTCATCACGCGCCAGGACCGGCGCGACTTCTCCGCCGCCGAGGTGACCCGGGCGCTGACCGCGCTGGGCTTCACCTGCCGCACGCTCACCGTGCCCACCCCGCCTGCCTCTCACGGTCCGACGGCTCTCGAGAAGGCTTCGGCCATGCTCGGCAGCCCGGCCGAGTAGCAGGACAGGGCTGCGGGACAGACAACGCAGAACAGAGCAGCTGAGAGAGGGCTCCGACCGGTGACGCCGGTCGGAGCCCTCTGCCGATGAGGTGGGCGTGTGGGGTACGCGGGACGGGGGGCGCTCAGTGTTCGGAGTAGCTGAAGTCGCCCACGGTCCAGGCGCTCACCCGCGCGATCGAGACCCGGTACATGCCGCCCGTCTCGGGGATTCCGGTCGTGCCTTGAAGGATCCTGGCCACGTGGAAGTGCAGGTGGGTGGGCAACGCGTCCTCGGCGGGCCGGCGTTCTGCCGGTGTCGAGGTGAAGATGCTGGAGAACGCCCCTAGGCGCTCCGAGTCCGACAGGACTTCGGCGACGCGCTGCCGCCATACGGCCTCGGGGGCCAGCCGTCCCGTGATCACGGTTCCGTCGGCGACCACGGTCAGGGACATCTGATTGCTCTGCTCGGATTCCACCGTCGCGGCAATGGCGACGAGCAGTTCGTCAGGCTTCGACATGGCCGCGGATCTTAGGCCAAGAAGGCGCTCTCCCGCAGGGGCCGTCATCCGGCCAGGCGACTGCCCGCGCCCGAAGATCGCCGATTAACTATTCCACCGACCGCGTGAAATCTATTCTCTCGGCAGTAGACATCGGTAGCCGACGTGGCTAGCGTTTCTCTCGTCAACAGACGTACGAGAGGCAAAGGAGGAGTCCTACGCCATCAGGATCGCCCGGGCGGGCAGGTCGCCGTCCGAGCGCCGCAAGGACCCGGATGGGAAGGTGGTCCCCGGTCACGCATCCTCGATCCCCGCAGCCCAGCCCACTCCAGGGCGGCATGCGGACACAGTGAGCCAGGAGCAGTAGGGCCTGGCAGATGGTGTTGAATTCCCCTCGGGGCCCTGGTGCCGTACGGCATCGGGGCCCCTCGACGCGTTCCATATGACGAGGTGAAAGTGACAGCAGAGGACTCACTCGGTCGTCTCGACGACGACGACTACCCCGCCTACACCATGGGCAGGGCTGCCGAGATGCTCGGCACCACGCCCAGCTTTCTGCGCGCGATCGGCGAGGCCCGCCTGATCACGCCACTGCGCTCGGAGGGCGGCCACCGCAGGTACTCCCGCTACCAGCTGCGCATCGCCGCCCGCGCTCGCGAGCTCGTCGACCAGGGCACCCCCATCGAGGCAGCGTGCCGCATCGTCATCCTCGAAGACCAGCTCGAGGAAGCCCAGCGCATCAACGCCGAGTACCGCCGCACAGCGGGCCGCCTGGCCACCGACACGCACGCTGAACCCGGCGCCGGAGCCGGTGCCTGACCTGCGCAGACCCCACTGAAGCACCAGGTCACAAGCCTGATCCGCTCGAGCGGGTCGGGCCCTCTCGCGTTCCCGAGGTCTCCGGGCGGCAATCGACTCCCGGCGACGGCGGACGCGTCATGACCGACTTCGCGGACGTCGCAAGCGGTCGGGTCCGTTCCGAGCACCGCACCCTGCGAACCCCCGCGGATCTCGCCGACGCGCTCGCCGCGCTCACACTCTGGATGCGCCGGCCAGCGGGCTGAGCGCCCGAAATGCACGCTTCGTACTCACATGCGAATCTGGTAGTGGTCCCCCGTCCGAGACCGCTACAGGAGGCACGATCGTGGGCAAGAAACAGAGCCGGCAGAACCGCGGCGCCCGCACTGGCGGCCATGAACGCAGCACTCCGACCGAGTCGAAGGAGCAGCAGACGCAGGCGTCGGCTCCGCACGACCCGATGCGCTCGATCTCCGAGGTGGCCTCCCACAAGAAGCAGCGGAAGTTCGGCCACAACTGACCGCCGCGGACCGACCGCTGCGGACCGAACCGCCGCGGACCGACCACCGCACCCGACCACCGCGACAGATGTCCACAGATGTCCGCGCCGAACGTCCGCGCTGGACGTCCGCCGTCGCGGAGCCACGCGTAGGGCCCGGCGCAATGATGCGCCGGGCCCTACCCCATGTCCGTACGGCATGTCCGTACGCCATGTCCGTACGGCCGCCGGATGCGGTCGGATGCGGTCGGATGCGGTCGGATGCGGTCGGAGCCGTTACGCGACTCGCTCGTACGTGACCAGAGCGCTCGGGCACGCCTCGGCCGTCTGGGCCAGGGCCGCCAGCTCGACCGCGTCGACGGTCAGCCCCCAGCGGAGCTTGGTCGCGATCCACTCCGAGGTGTAGCGGCACGTCACGTCGACGCTCGACGGCAGCCACTCCGCGGGGTCCTAGTCGGCCGCGAGAGCGGACCGCTTGAGACCCGAACAAATGAGCCAGGCGGGCGCGCCAGTTCACCACAGAGACGTAGAGGCGTAGAGACGTAGCCGCGCCGCCTCGACGCGTGGGCCGGGGCTCCTTGACATAGAGCGCTCTCGAAGAAGCAGACTCCGGCGCGGTAACGCCCCTTCCCGTACGGCCTGTTGAGAGGAACGCGCATGAAATACCGCACCATCGGCCAGAACCCGGAGACCCGGCGCGAGGTGAGCGTGCTGAGCCTGGGGGCCATGCGCTTCGGCGCCGTCACCGACGAGGCGACCTCGTTCGCGATCCTCGACCGGTACGTCGAGGCCGGCGGGACGTTCGTCGACACCTCCAACAACTACGCGTTCTGGGTCAACGGCACCCAGGGCGGCGAGAGCGAGGCGCTCCTCGGCCGCTGGCGGCGCAGCCGGGGCGTCGGGAGCGAGATCACCGTCGCCACCAAGCTCGGCGCGCGCCCGCTCGCCCCCACCACCGAGTTCAGCAAGAACATCGAGGGGCTGTCCGCGAAGGTCATCCGCGAGTCGGCCGAGCGCAGCCGGGAGCGGCTCGGCGTCGAGAAGCTCGACCTGCTGTACGCACACGTCCCCGACGACTCCGTTCCGCTCCAGGAGACCGTCGAGGCCTTCGCCGAGCTCGTCGCCGAGGGCACGGTCGGCCTGCTGGGCGTGAGCAACCACTGGGCGTGGCGGGTGGAGCAGGCGCGCAGCCTCGCCGCCGCGGCCGGGCTGCCGGGGTACGAGGTGCTGCAGTACCACCACACCTACCTCCGCCGGCGCACCGACCGGCCGACCCTGCGCTCGCCGGACGGCGAGATCGCCGTCGTCGCCGGCGATCTGCTCAGCTATGCGCGCGCCGAGCCTCGGCTCGCGCTCGTCGCCTACTCCCCGCTGCTCGCGGGCGCCTATACACGCGAGGACGAGCCGCTGGACGCGGGCCTCGACCACGCGGGCACGCCGGTGCGCCGGGCGGCGCTGCGCGCGGTGGCCAAGGAGACCGGGGCGACGGTCAACCAGGTGGTGCTGGCGTGGCTGATCGGGGGCGAGGTCCCGGTGATCCCGCTGGTCGGGGCGTCGTCCGTGGCGCAGCTCGACGAGAGCCTCGCCGCCGTCGACCTGGAGCTGACAGCCGAGCAGCGCGCCCGCCTCGACGCTGCGCACTAGACGCGTGCCGGTCTCGGGCCCGGCGCAGTAGACGCGCGCCCGCCCAGGGCCCGGCTCGGCAGGCCCATCTCGCCGCAGCGCGTCGGCGCCCGCCTCCCCCTTCCCTTTTCTCGGGCGCCCCTGTCACCATGCTCATGAAAGTGATTAGTCATATTCATGAGTACGAGCAGTACGCACACGATGCACACGGACAGGAGCCCGCATGGAAACCGCCGAACGCTTCCGCGCCGCCGTCGAGAAGCGGGATCTCGCCGCTCTGGACGGGCTGTTCACCGAGGACGTCCGCCTCTACAGCCCGGTGAAGTTCACGCCCTTCGAGGGCAGGCCGATGGTTCTCGGCCTCTTCGGGGTGCTGCTGCGCACGTTCGAGGACTTCCGGTACGTCGGACAGTTCGAGGGCGCCGCCGAGACGAGCGTGGACGGGGTCGAGGCGGAGGCGGACGTCCTGCTCTTCCGGGCGACCGTGAACGGCAAGGAGATCCACGGCATCGACCTCCTCCACTTCGACGAGGAGGGACGGATCAAGGAGTTCACGGTGATGGTCCGGCCGCTGTCCGCCACGCAGGCGCTGGGCGAGGCCGTGCTCGCGGGCCTGGTCGCCGACGGCCTCGTACCGGCGCCCTGACGGCTGGACCGGCCGCCCAGGCCCCCGACCGGGGGCCGGGCCCGGGTCGCGGGCGGGTCGGCCCGGGTGGGGCCCGGGGTCGGAAAAGGCGACCCGCGAGACGGGAACCCGGACCGGCGGCCGGTCGTTGCCCCGGTGGGCAAAGGAATCGTCAAGAGGCGCGGCCCGCGCCGGATTGCGCAGGGGATTTCCATGGGTGTCAGCCTTTCCAAGGGCGGCAACGTCTCGCTCAGCAAGGAGGCCCCGGGCCTGACTGCGGTCGTCGTGGGCCTCGGCTGGGACGTACGCAGCACCACCGGAACCGACTTCGACCTGGACGCCAGCGCCCTGCTGGTGGACACCAACGGCAAGGTCGTCTCGGACCAGCACTTCGTCTTCTTCAACAACCTCAAGAGCCCCGACGGCTCCGTCGAGCACACCGGCGACAACCTCACCGGCGAGGGCGAGGGCGACGACGAGCAGATCAAGGTGAACCTGGCGGGCGTGCCCGCGGAGGTCGACAAGATCGTCTTCCCGGTCTCCATCCACGAGGGCGAGAGCCGCAGCCAGTCCTTCGGCCAGGTGCGCAACGCCTTCATCCGCGTGGTCAACCAGGCGGGCGGCGCCGAGCTCGCGCGCTACGACCTCAGCGAGGACGCCTCCACCGAGACCGCGATGGTCTTCGGCGAGCTGTACCGCAATGGGGCGGAGTGGAAGTTCCGCGCGGTGGGCCAGGGGTACGCCTCGGGCCTGCGCGGCATCGCCCAGGACTTCGGCGTCAACATCTGATCCGAAGCGACGAGCAGTGCACGGCTGACGGCCCCGGAGCCTGACCCTCGTGGAGGGTCGGGCCCCTGGGGCGGTCAGGCCATGACGTACGCGCCTGCCCGGGCCGCCGACTCGGCGGCGGAGGCCGCACGGTCGGCGACCGTCTCGTCGAGAGGGTCGCCGCTGGCCAGGAGCCGGTAGTAGAGCGGGGCGGAGACGGCGCGGACCACCTCGTGCGCGTCGGTGTCCGCGGGCAGCTCGCCCCGGGCGACGGCCGCCTCGACACAGCCCGCCCACTCCTTGATCCGGGTGGCGTAGAAGCGGTGCAGGGCCTGCGCCGCGCGTTCGTCGCAGGTGGCGGCGGCGATCACGGCCTTGAACAGGGCGCCCTGGCGCGGGTCGGTCAGGGTGGCGACGACCAGGCGGGCGTTGGCCCGCAGATCTCCGGCGAGCGAGCCGGTGTCCGCGCGCGGGACGGACTGCTCGGCCATGTCGGCCAGCAGGTCGGCGACCAGGCCCGTGGTCGTGCCCCAGCGGCGGTAGACGGTGGTCTTGCCCACGCCCGCACGGCGGGCGACCTCGGTGAGGTCCAGACGGTGGAAGCCCTGCTCGACGAGCGCGTCGCCGGCGGCGCGCAGCACGGCGGCCCGCACCCGGGCGGTACGACCGCCGGGACGGACGGTGCCAGGGTCTGCGCACGGGCCCGGGTTCCCGCTCGCGCCCACGCCCGGGTCCCCGCCCGGGCCCGCGTCGGCGCCCCTCTCCGCGGCCGCACCCGCGCCCTCTCCCTGGTCCGTGCCCTCAGCAGTCTCGGAGTTCACAGCGGCTCCAGTCAGTCGAGTCGGTTGAGCCGGTCGACGCCATCTTAACGGGACGTTGGATCCGTTAGAAGCCCTACCGTCCCACCGTCCCGCCCACCGTCCCGCCGTCGGGATCCAGCCACCGCTCGCGGGCCAGGGGACAATACGAGCTGGCGGTAGAGCGGTAGAGCAGACGCGCGCAGAGGCGGAGGAGACGACATGGCGGCCGACATACCCACGAGCCCGCACCGGGCGCCCCTGCCCGGTGTGGAGATGCTGTGGTCCGGGCCGGTCTCCGAGCACGCCGCGGACGCGGTCGCGCACCGGAGCCTCCTCGACGCGGAGGAGACCGCACGCCTCGACGCTTTCTACCGCAGCGTGGACCGGGACGCGTACGCCGTCGCCCATGTGACCCTGCGCCGCCTCCTCGGCGAGCGGCTCGGCCAGCGCCCGGAGGCGGTCGTCGTCGCACGCGCGGCCTGCTCCCACTGCGGCGGACCGCACGGCCGGCCGTATGTGCCGGGCGACGGGGTGCACTTCTCGCTCTCCCACACCAGCGGGCTCGTGATGATCGCGCTGGCTGGAGCGCCGGTGGGGATCGACGTCGAGAGCGTGCCCGACCCCGGCACGGTCGCCGAGGTCGCGGACCAGCTGCACGTCCAGGAGCGCAGGGAGCTCGACGCGCTCCCCGCAGCCGAGCGCCCCGCCGCCTTCGCCCGCTGCTGGACCCGCAAGGAGGCGCTCCTGAAGGCCACCGGGGTCGGCCTCAACGAGGAGCTCTCCCGCACGCTCGTGGGCGCGGGCGCCGAACCGGCGTCCCAGGACGACTGGCTGCTCGCCGACCTCCCCGCCGGCCCCGGCTACGCCGCGGCCCTCGCCGTCCGCCGCACACCCCCCGGGACCTGAGGCGCGACCGACCCCGAGCGGCCGACCCCCCGTCCGCGATCCAGCGCCATCGGGTTTCATGGACGGCATGACCGATGCCGCCGCACAGCCTGACGCACAGAACGACGCGCAGGCCGACGTACCGAACGCCGCCCCGCACGCCCCGAACACATCGCACACCCCGCAGCCCCCGCAGACCGACGTCGACGACGCCATGCCCGACTGGGAGAAGCGCTTCCGCGCGCCCCGCGTCTCGCTGCCGGACTGGGCCGAGGACGCCCCCGACCGGGCTCTCTTCGTCTCCAATGCGACCGGGACGTACGAGCTGTACGCCTGGGACCGGGCCAGCGGCGAGCAGCGGCAGGCGACCGACCGCCCGAACGGGACCACCGACGGCGCCCTCTCCCCCGACGGCTCGTCGATCTGGTGGTTCTCGGACACCGACGGGGACGAGTTCGGCGTCTGGATGCGCCAGCCCTTCGGCGGCGGCGAGGACGTGCCGGCGGCCCCCGGCCTCGAGCCCTCCTACCCCGCCGGGCTCGCGATCGGCCGCGACGGCACGTCCGTGGTCGGCCGGTCCACCGACGACGACGGCACGACCGTCCACGTCGTACGGCCCGGAGCAGCGCCGGTCGAGATCTACCGGCACCGGGAGTCGGGCGGGGTCGGCGACCTCTCCCATGACGGCACGCTCATCGCGCTCGAGCACACCGAGCACGGCGACGCCATGCACAGCGCCCTGCGGGTGGTCCGGCTGGACGGCGGCACGGTGGCCGAGCTCGACGACACCGAGGGCGGCACGCGGGAGCTGGGCCTGGAGATCCTCGGCTTCGCCCCCGTCGACGGGGACGCCCGGCTGCTCGTCGGACACCAGCGGCGCGGCCGCTGGGAGCCGATGATCTGGGACGTCGTCACGGGCGAGGAGACCGCCCTCTCGATCGACCTGCCCGGCGACGTGAACGCCGAGTGGTACCCGGACGGCTCCGGGCTGCTGGTCGCGCACAGCTTCGAGGCGCGCGGCGAGCTGTGGCGGTACGACCTCGCCTCGCACGAGCTGGTGAGGATCGACACTCCGCCGGGATCGGTGTCCGGCGCGACGGCCCGCCCGGACGGGTCGGTCGAGTATCTGTGGTCGTCCGCCGCGCAGCCGTCGCAGGTGCGGTCCACCACGGGCCGCCCGGTGCTGGACCCGCCCGGTCTGAAGCCCCCCGGCTCCGTGCCCGTCGAGGACGCGTGGGTCCAGGGGCCGGGCGGCCGTGTCCACGCGCTGGTGCAGCGGCCGGCCGGGGCGGGCCCGTTCCCGACCGTCTTCGAGATCCACGGCGGCCCGACCTGGCACGACAGCGACGCCTTCGCGGCGGGCCCGGCGGCCTGGATCGACCACGGCTACGCGGTCGTACGGGTCAACTACCGCGGCTCGACCGGCTACGGCAGGGAGTGGACGGACGCCCTCAGGCACCGCGTCGGCCTGATCGAGCTGGAGGACATCGCGGCGGTCCGCGAGTGGGCGGTCGCCTCCGGCCTCGCCGACCCGGCGAAGCTGGTGCTGGCGGGCGGCTCGTGGGGCGGGTATCTGACCCTGCTCGGCCTCGGCACCCAGCCCGAGGCGTGGGCGCTGGGCCTCGCCGCGGTCCCGGTCGCGGACTACGTCACGGCGTACCACGACGAGATGGAGGCCCTGAAGGCGATGGACCGCACGCTGCTCGGCGGCGGGCCCGACGAGGTCCCGGAGCGCTTCGAGGCGTCGTCGCCCCTGACGTACGTCGACGAGGTCCGCGTCCCCGTCTACATCTCCGCCGGCGTCAACGACCCGCGCTGCCCGATCCGTCAGATCGAGAACTACGTGGACCGGCTGGCCGCGCGCGGCGCGACGCACGAGGTCTACCGATACGACGCGGGCCACGGCTCCCTCGTCGTCGAGGAGCGGATCAAGCAGGTCCGGCTGGAGATCGAGTTCGCGGCCCGGCATCTGGGATAGGCCCCGGGAGGCCCACGGGCCAGGGCCCGGGACGTCTACCGGACAGGACCCAGGACGCCCATGGGACAGGACCCGGGACGAGGGACGCCCGGCCCGTTCCGTACCGTGGGGGTGTGTACCGGTTCCTGCTGACGCCCCGCTGGTGGGGGATCAATGTCTTCGTCGTGCTGGCGATCCCCTTCTGCGTGTTCATGGGCTCGTGGCAGCTCGGCAAGTTCGAGGACCGGGTCGACACGCACCAGGAGGCGGAGCGCGGGCCGGGTCCCGGCGAGCGCGCGGCCGTCCCGCTCGGCGAGCTGCTGCCGGTCGACAAGGAGACGTCGGGGCGGCAGGCGACGGCGACCGGGCGGTACGGGAAGCAGTTCCTGGTGCCCGAGAGGCAGTTGGACGGCAGGTCCGGCGCCTATGTGCTCACCCTGCTGAAGACCGACGGCGGCAAGACGCTGCCCGTGGTGCGCGGCTGGCTCCCCGAGGGCGGCCGCGCCCCCGCGCCCCCGGCCGGCGAGGTCACCGTGACCGGCGCGCTCCAGGCGTCGGAGACGACGGGCACGGACGGGGTGCACACGGCGGGCGGGCTGCCGAGCGGCCAGGTCGGGATGATCAGCGCGGCGTCGCTGGTGAACCTGGTGCCGGACGACGTGTACGACGCGTGGGTCACGCTCGCGGAGGCGGACGGCGGGCTGACGCCGGTGCCCGCGGCGGCGCCGCAGGGCAGCGGCCTGGATCTGAAGGCGTTCCAGAACCTGGGGTACACCGGGGAGTGGTTCGTCTTCGCCGGGTTCGTGCTCTTCATGTGGTTCCGGCTGCTGAGGCGCGAGGCGGAGGCGGCGAGGGACCGCGAGCTGGGCCTGGAGCCGGAGCCGGTGTAGCCCGGACGCTCCGGGTCAGGTCCCGCTCCCTCACCGAGCCCCGAGGAGACCTCCCGGGCGCCCCGCCCGGAAGCACCCCGGGCCGCGCGTCACAGCCAACGCGAGACCCCAGGCGGCATCTCACAGCCGAGGCGAGACCTCGGGCCGCGGGCCTCACACCCGAGTCACCGGGCCGCGCGCTCACAGCCGAGGCGAGTCACCGGGCCGCGGTCCGCGCGCCGCACACCCAAGGCGAGCCGTTCCCGCCGGCTCGCCTCCGTGCGCTTACTGCGCGGCCAGCATCCCCGTGCGGTAGACCGTCCCCGCGCACGCGTTGGCGACCGTCGCCGACGAGCCCGGCCCGCCGCCCTCCGCCGTGTGGGAGACCGAGACGCTGCCGTCCTGTACGCCGCCGTCCTGCCGCATCAGCTGCGGGGCGGTGTTGTCGCCGGCCGCCGTGCCGGTGCCGGTGGTCGTGCCCGAGGAGCCGCCGTCCGTCGGCGTCGGGTCGGGCGTGGGCGTGGTCGGGCAGGTCTCCGAGGGGACCCAGGCGAACTTCACCTCGTACGACGCCGACGGCGCCAGCAGCAGCGTGGCCGACTCCGCCGACGGGTCGGGCAGTCCGCTCGCCGCGTCGCCCGTGGTGTGCACCACGACGCTGATCTTGCCGGGGTCGGCCGCGCCCAGCGCGGCCGTGCCGACGACGCCCGCGCCGCTCACCGCGCACTCGGTCCCCGACGCGTTCGTGACGCGGAAGCTGCCGTAGACCTTGCCCTCCGCGTCCGGAGCGCCGGCCTGGGCCGAGGAGGTCAGCTGGGAGGCCTGGCAGACGGGCGAGGACGAGGTCGCGGCGCCCGGCGGGACGACCACGCCGCCCGGGCCCTCGGTGGCGCCGTCGCCCGGCTTCTCGCCCGGCTTCTCCTTCTCGTCCGGGTCGTCGGGGTCCTTGCCCTGACTGCCGGCGGTGGGGTCGGCCGTCCCCTTGTCGCCGCCCTCGTCGCCCGCGTCCTGTCCGGTGCCGCCCTGCGTCTGCTCGCCGTGTCCGGCGTTGACGGGGCGGGCGTTCTCGCTGCCTGAGGAGCTGGCGACATGGACGAAGGCGGGGACGGCGGTGCCCATCAGCAGCACCGCCGCCGCGACGCCCACCAGCGCCTGCCTTTTGCGGGCGCGCCGCGCGGGGACCGCCCTTCGCAGATGGTCCAGCGCTCCGTCGGAGGGCGCGAGGTCCTGCACGGCGCCTTGGAGGAGCCGGCGCAGCGCCAGTTCGTCGCCGCCCAGGCCCTCGTCGTCGCCGAGGCCGGCGAGGCCGCTCAGCTCGTTGTCCGGCCTGTTGTTCACGATTCCGTTTCCAGTCCGGTCGTCAAACGGCCCGTCCGGCCCGTACTGCTCGAACTTGTGCTTGCGCCCGCTCATGCCGTGGCCTCCATGGCGACGCGCAGCGCCGCGATGCCCCGGGAGCCGTACGCCTTCACCGAGCCCAGCGATATGCCGAGCGTCTCGGCGACCTGCGCCTCGGTCATGTCGGCGAAGTACCGCAGCACCAGCACCTCGCGCTGGCGCCGCTGGAGCCCGCGCATGGCCTTGATCAGCGCGTCCCGCTCCAGCTGGTCGTACGCCCCCTCCTCGGCGCTCGCCATGTCGGGCATCGGCTTGGAGAGCAGCTTCAGCCCGAGGATGCGGCGGCGCAGCGCGGAGCGGGAGAGGTTGACCACGGTCTGGCGCAGATAGGCCAGGGTCTTCTCGGGGTCCCGGACGCGGTTGCGGGCGGAGTGGACGCGGATGAACGCCTCTTGGACCACGTCCTCGCAGGAGGCCGTGTCGTCCAGGAGCAGCGCGGCGAGACCCAGCAGCGACCGGTAGTGGGCGCGGTAGGTCTCGGTGAGGTGATCGACGGTCGTGCCGGCGGCCATGGCGTCGTCAGCGCCCTCGCGGGACGACGGGATGCGGGTGGTGCGGGCTGCGGGCATGGGCGCGATCACCGGCATGCCGCCGGCCGGGCGGGGTCTGCGGAGCGGACGCACTGTCGCGCCGCGAACCGGGAGCACCCCTGTGATGTCGAGAACCTCTGCCACGCCTGTTGGACACGCTTCCCCCCGTCAGGGTTGTACGCGCACGCCACCGTTTTTGACGGCGATCTGTATGCCCTCATGCGTACTCGCTCTTCCCCTGCCCCATTTTCGCGACGCCGCGCAGGCTGACCGCAAAGACGCTTCCCGCCCAACCACCGGTTGCAGAAAGGGGGAAAGCGAATAGTCGAACATGCTGACAGCCCAGTTCAAGTGGTCCGGACCAACGACTTGATCACACGGCCTTCACAGATCCTATAAAGGCCGCGGGCCGCGCCGCCCCGCGTTTCGCGGACCTGGACAGTCCAGACCTGGACAGTCCGGCCCTTCACGCACAGGAGCCCATGCCGCATGCCGGGCCGGGCCCGGCCGCCGTCACGCCGCGAGCTCGGCGGCGATCGCCTCGGCGAGCTGCGCGGAGTTCAGGGCGGCGCCCTTGCGGAGGTTGTCGCCGCAGACGAACAGCTCCAGCGCGCAGGGGTCGTCCGGGGCCCGTCGCACCCGCCCCACCCACACCGGGTCGGTCCCCACCATGTCGGCCGGCGTCGGGAAGTCGCCCGCCTCCGGCTTGTCGTAGAGGACGACTCCCGGCGAGGTCGCGAGGATCTCGTGCGCCCGCCGGACCGCGACCTCGCTCTCGAAGCGCGCGTGCACCGAGAGGGAGTGGGCCGTGACGACCGGTACGCGGACGAACGTCGCCGCCACCCGCAGCCCCGGCAGACCCAGGATCTTGCGCGTCTCGTCCCGCAGCCCCAGCTCCTCCGAGGACCAGCCGTCCTCGCGCAGCGCCCCGGACCACGGCACCACGTTGAGGGCCAGCGGCGCCGCGAAGGGGCCCAGGTCGTCGCCCACGGCACGGCGTACGTCTCCGGGTCCCGCTCCCAGCTCCGTGCCCGCGACCAGCGACAGCTGGGCGCGCAGCGCGGCGACGGCGTCCCGGCCCGCGCCGCTTGCCGCCAGGCACGCGGAGACGACCAGCTCGCGCAGGCCGAACTCGGCGTGCAGCGGGCCGACCACGGGGGCCAGGGCGAGCGTGGTGTCGTGGGGGCTGGCGACGATGCCGCGCGGGCGGACCCGCAGGGCGTGCGGATTGACCTCGGGGACGACCAGCGGGACGTCCGGGTCGAGGCGGAAGGCCGCCGAGTCGTCCACGACGGTCGCGCCCTGGGCGACGGCGATGGGCGCCCACCGCGCGGACACGTCGTCCGGCGTCAGGAAGAGCGCCACGTCCACGCCGCCGAGGGCTTCCTCGCTCAGCGCGACGACTTCGCACTCCTCGCCGCGCAGGGCCAGCTTGCGGCCGGCCGAGCGCGGCGAGGCGAGCAGACGGATGTCGCCCCAGACGTCGGCGTGCTGCGACAGGATCTGGAGCATCACCGTGCCGACGGCTCCGGTCGCTCCGACGACCGCGAGCGTCGGCTTGCGGGTCATCGCCCGGTGCCTCCGTAGACGACTGCCTCGTCGGAGTCGGAGTCGAGGCCGAAGGCGGTGTGCACGGCGCGCACGGCCTCGTTCACGTCGTCGGCGCGGGTGACCACCGAGATGCGGATCTCCGAGGTGGAGATCAGCTCGATGTTCACGCCCGCGTCGGAGAGCGCCTCGAAGAAGGAGGCGGTGACGCCCGGGTTGGTCTTCATGCCGGCGCCGACCAGGGAGATCTTGCCGATCTGGTCGTCGTAGCGGAGCGACTCGAAGCCGATCGCGTTCTTCGCCTTCTCCAGGGCGTCGATGGCCTTGCGGCCCTCGCTCTTGGGGAGGGTGAAGGAGATGTCCGTCAGCGCGGTGGTGGCCGCGGAGACGTTCTGCACGATCATGTCGATGTTGATCTCGGCTGCCGCGATGGCGCGGAAGATCGCGGCTGCCTCGCCCGGCTTGTCCGGGACCCCGACGACCGTGACCTTCGCCTCGGAGACGTCGTGGGCGACCCCGGAGATGATTGCCTGCTCCACCTGCTGGTCCCCTTGCGGCTCGTTGCTGACCCAGGTGCCGCGCAGTCCGGAGAAGGACGAGCGGACGTGGATCGGGATGTTGTATCGGCGTGCGTACTCGACGCAGCGGTGCAGCAGCACCTTGGAGCCGGAGGCGGCGAGCTCCAGCATGTCCTCGAACGAGATCCAGTCGATCTTGCGGGCCTTCGGCACGACCCGGGGGTCGGCGGTGAAGACGCCGTCGACGTCGGTGTAGATCTCGCAGACCTCGGCGTCCAGCGCGGCGGCGAGGGCGACGGCGGTGGTGTCGGACCCGCCGCGGCCGAGGGTGGTGATGTCCTTCTTGTCCTGGGACACACCCTGGAAGCCGGCGACGATGGCGATGTTGCCCTCGTCGAGCGCCGTACGGATCCGGCCCGGCGTCACATCGATGATGCGCGCTTTGTTGTGGACCGAGTCGGTGATGACGCCTGCCTGGCTGCCGGTGAACGACTGGGCCTCGTGGCCCAGGTTCTTGATCGCCATGGCCAGCAGGGCCATGGAGATCCGCTCTCCTGCGGTCAGCAGCATGTCGAATTCGCGTCCGGCAGGGATCGGGGATACCTGCTCGGCGAGATCGATCAGCTCGTCCGTCGTGTCGCCCATCGCTGATACCACGACGACCACCTGGTGGCCGTTCTTCTTGGCATCGACGATTCGCTTGGCGACGCGCTTGATGCCTTCGGCATCGGCAACGGAGGAGCCTCCGTACTTCTGCACGACAAGGCCCACGTGCGCTCCTCGCTCGGTTCATGGCGGCAGTCGTTACCGCGGTCGGCTCAGTCTAACGAGCGGGCCGGCTCCTCCCCGCTGGTATCACATCGTGAGATGTCCCGCTCACTCCGTGATCATGGGGAGGACCGTGCCCGCTCCAGAGCTGCACCTGCCCGCGCAGCCGAGGGGCACACGGAGGTGTGGGGCGCCTCACACGCCTCACACGCGCCCACACGCTCCACACGCGGTCCTCACAGGCGTCGGGACGCCCCTTCCGCCGCGGTCCAGGCCGTCAGGTGGCCGTGCGCAGACCCAGCGGGCCCGCGATCTCCTCCGCCATCACCTTGCCGGCCTCCTCCGCCAGGGCCTCCTCCGCCAGGTCCTCGTCCGTGTCCAGGCCGTCCAGCTCCTGGAGCGGCTGGTCGAGGCGGACGTGGGCGACCAGGGACTGCAGGGCGCGCAGCGTCGCGGAGGCGGTCGGCCCCCAGTTGGAGAAGTACGAGAACTGCCACCACCACAGCGCCTCGGAGACGCGGCCCGCGCGGTAGTGGGCCAGGCCGTGGCGCAGGTCGGTGACGATGTCGGCGAGGTTGTCGGAGATCCGGCAGGCGACCGGGGCCTTGCGCGGCTCGTACGGGTCGAAGACCTCGGAGAAGATGTCGATCGGGTCGAGGAGGGCCGCGAAGCGCTCGCGCAGGTCGTCCACGTCCAGGTCGGGGCCCGCGTCGGGTTCGTACCGCTCGTCGGGGACGATGTCCTCGTGCGCGCCCAGCCGGCCGCCTGTCAGCAGGAGTTGGGACACCTCCAGCAGCAGGAAGGGCACCGCGCTGTCGGGCTCGTCGCCCTTCGCGACTTCCGTGGTCGCGACGATGAAGGACTCGATCGAGTCGGCGATCTGGACCGCGAAGCTGTCGGGGTCCTGATCGGTGGCGTGGAGCATGGCGTCAGACATCGAGAAGTCGTCTCCCCTCGAAGGCACGCCCCAGCGTGACCTCGTCGGCGTATTCCAAGTCTCCCCCCACAGGCAGACCGCTGGCCAGCCGCGTGACCCTCAGACCCATCGGCTTGATCATGCGGGCCAGGTACGTGGCGGTGGCCTCGCCCTCCAGATTCGGGTCCGTGGCCAGGATCAGCTCGGTGATCGCGCCGTCCGCGAGGCGGCTCAGCAGCTCACGGATCCGCAGGTCGTCGGGGCCGACGCCCTCGATGGGGCTGATGGCCCCGCCGAGCACGTGGTACCGGCCCCGGAACTCCCGGGTCCGCTCGATGGCCACGACGTCCTTGGGCTCCTCCACCACGCAGATGACCGCCTGGTCCCTGCGGGGGTCACGGCAGATGTTGCACTGCTCCTGCTGGGCCACGTTGCCGCAGACCGCGCAGAAGCGGACCTTGTCCTTCACCTCGAGCAGCGCGTGCGCGAGGCGGCGGACGTCGGTCGGCTCGGCCTGGAGGATGTGGAAGGCGATCCGCTGCGCGCTCTTGGGACCGACGCCGGGCAGCCTGCCCAGTTCGTCGATGAGGTCCTGAACCACGCCTTCGTACAACGGAACGGCCTTTCCTGTGGCTGGTTTTGCTTGGTACGTACGGTAGTTGGTCGGGCTCCGGCTTAGAAGCCCAGGCCCGGCATCCCGCCCAGCCCCTGCGCGAGCGGGCCGAGCTTCTGCTGCTGAAGCTGCTGCGCGTTCTCGTTCGCCGCCTGGACTGCGGCGACGACCAGGTCGGCGAGGGTCTCGGTGTCGGCGGGGTCGACGGCCTTGGGGTCGATGACCAGGCTGCGGAGCTCTCCGGAGCCGGTCACGGTGGCCTTCACCAGGCCGCCGCCCGCCTGGCCCTCGACCGGGGTCTGCGCCAGCTCCTCCTGGGCCTGTGCGAGGTCCTGCTGCATCTTCTGGGCCTGCTGGAGGAGCTGCTGCATATTGGGCTGGCCACCACCGGGAATCACGGTCACTCCTGGCATTTCGACGACGAATGTTCGGTAAGCCGAGCCTACGTGGTCACCGCGTGCCCCGCCCCACCCTGCGCCGACCAACTCTTTCGAGTGAGAGGGCCGGGACTTCACTTACCTGATCAAGGCCCTCTTACGGGCGGAAATACCGGGATTTCGGGACCACAGCCCACCATTCGGCGGTAGGAAGGGCACGCGCACCAGGACGCACGCGCGCACCGTACGTCACGCATTGTCACGTCATGCAGCGGCTGTCCACGCAGCAGCTGTGTCGAGCGGCTGTACGACAGCCGCAATGCCAGCAAGCGCAGAGGAGTGCACCGGTGAGCCAGCCGGAGAGGCAGCCCGGGGGGCCGGCCCGGGAAGAGGGCGGCGAGGCGCGGCTCGGAGACTTGACCGACTTGACCGGGAGGCCGTTTCCGCTGGGCGACTGGGGGGAGCCGGCGGAGCGGCTGGACGAGCTGTACCGGTGGGTGGAGGCGGGTGCGCTGCGCACGACCGACTGGTACCTGGCCGACCGCGTCGCCAAGCGCCGCTGGGCGCGGATGCTGCGGGCGGGCACGGCGTCGGGTGTGCTGGCGGGCGCGGCGCTGCCCGTCCTCGATCTGGCGGGGGCGGTGGACGGGGCCGCGGGCTGGGGCTATCTGTCGCTGCTGGTGGGCGCGGCGTGCGTGGCCTGCGACCGGTACTTCGGGCTGACGTCGGGCTGGATGCGGAGCGTCGCGACGGCGCAGGCGGTGCAGCGGCGGCTGCAGGCGCTGCAGTTCGACTGGGCGTCGGAGAGCGTGCGCGAGGTGCTGGGCCCGACGGAGGGCACGGCGAGCGAGGCGGCGGAGCGGTGCCTGGGGGTGCTGCGGCGGTTCTCGGAGGACGTGTCGGAGCTGGTGCGGACGGAGACGGCGGACTGGATGGTCTCCTTCCGCACCGGCCCCTCCCCGCTGACGACGCAGCCCTTGGGCCCCGGCCCGCCCCGCGAGGGCGGCCCGGCGTCGCGGACGCTGCCCCCGGGGAGCCTGCCGCCGGGAGCGAGGCCGAACATGCCGCGCCAGCGCCCGCCGGAGACGCCGAGGTGACGCTGTCCCCCGTCACGGCCTTCGGCCGTGTCCTCGACCTCCCGGCGGGCGCGCGGGCCTAGATCTCCCGGCGGGCGCCCGGGCCTAGCCGCGGCGCGTCGAGGAGGTGAGCGCCCTCGTCAGGATCGGGGGGAGCAGGTCCTTCGCCAGCCGGCGGGCGCGGGACGGGCGGGGGCGGGGCGAGGGCGCGGCAGGAGCGGGCGCGGGCTCGGGGGCCGGCTCGAACACCGGCTCCGGCTCAGGATCGTGCCGGGAGGCGGGATGCGCGGGCGTGCCCGTGCCCTTCCCCGCCTTGATCCGGATCAGCGGGCGCCCCGCCACCTCCTCCACCCCGTGCCACAGATCCGTCCGCGCCTCCAGCCACGGCAGCAGCGCCTCCCGCACCTCGGTCGGGTCGCCCCACGTCCCGTACAGCTTGGTGCCGGTGATGCAGATCGGCTTCAGGCCGCTCGTCGCCACCGCGCCCCACACCGCCGCCGAGACCCCCGGGCAGTGCTCCGCGCGGAAGTCGTCGAAGGCCACGACGCCCTGCGGGAGCAGCACTTCCTTCGCCGCCTCGATGTCGCCGTGCACGTGCTCGTACAGATGCGAGGCGTCGACGTGCACGAAACGGCAGCTCCGCGCGCCCACCCGGGAGGTGATCACGGAGGTCGGGGCCTGCACGAGCGTGGGCAGTTCGTCGTGGAACGACAGGTAGTTCGCCTCGAACGCCCGTCGGGTCAGCGTCGCGTAGGAGCGGCCCATCTCCGCGCTGTTGGGGTCGTCCGGCGCCGGCGAGTCCCACAGGTCGCAGACCGTGAACTCCTCGCCCTCGCGCAGGTACTGCCCTGTGAAGATCGCGCTCTTGCCCAGATACGCGCCGAGTTCGAGCAGGTCCCCCTTCAGGTCCGTCTCCTGCTGGCGGGTCAGAAACCAGTCGAAGAGCAGCTGATCGGCCGGCCAGAACCAGCCTTTGACGTCCGCGAAGCTCGTCGGCCGCGGGAGCCGGTCCCCCGCGTCGGTCGCCGCGGGGGACTGTGCCGAGGTACTCGTCTGTGACATGCACCGGTCCTACAGCGCCGAGATGGCGCGCAGGCATGCCGTAGGTGAGCGGCAGATGTGCGGCGGATGAGCGGCAGGCATGGGCGAGCTGTACGGCGGCTGTTCACTGCCCAGGAGACGGCTGCGACCTGGGCGTATGCGACCGCGGGCGGCCGCCGCTCAGCTGAAGATGATCATCGAGCCCTGTCCCAGGCTCCTCGTCGCCGCCGCGTGCAGCCCCAGCCACACATGCCTCTCCCGCGCGAACGGGCTCTCGTCGTACGGAATCGGCCCCGCGGGCTCCTCCAGGGACGTCGGCCGCTCCGGCGGCTGCGGCGCCGCCGGCGGGTTGGCCGGGTCGATGCCGATCGACGGCGCCACGAACTCCAGCTCCCGCAGCAGCCCCTGCGTCGAGCCCAGGGGCCCGCCGCCCGACAGCAGCTCGTCGTTGGACAGCGGCGAGGCGAAGTCCACGGGGACGTACGCGCCGGCGTGGTCGTAGTGCCACACCAGGTGCGACTGCTGCGCCGTCGTCTCGAACATCTCCAGCAGCTGCTCGTAGTCGCCGCCCAGTTCGTCCACCGGCGTGACCGCGAGTCCGCACAGCTGCAGCAGATACGCCCGCCGCAGGAAGTGCAGCGCGTCGTAGTCGAAGCCGGCGACTGGGGCGACGTCGCCCGACAGGCCCGGCATGTAGGCGAAGACGGGGACCGTGGGCAGCCCGGCGTCCGTCAACGCCTTGTCGTAGGACGCGATCTCTTCGGCGAAGGGGTTGTCGGGGCTGTGACACAGCACGTCGACGAGGGGGACCAGCCACAGGTCACAGGCCAAGGGAAGGCTCGCTCTCCAACGGGTGAGTACCACGCGTATCGGGGTTCGATTGCGGTCGTGCGATGGTCGGGACAGCGTAGTGCCACGAGTACGTTCGGCGAAGGGCACCGGTCAGCCCTGTGTGCGCGGGGCTCCCACATCCCATACCCACACACCGCCCACTCGCTCCCCCGGCTCGCCCAGGAGGTCCTCCACCGTCTCCCGCAGCGCCGCGTCGTTGTACTGCGGCGGCAGCACCACCACGCCCGCGTTCCAGGCCGCGAGGTCCGCCTTGGCCTGGGCCTGCCAGCCGTCGCCGAGCACCGGGGCGCGGCCGCTGCCGCGGACGTCGTTGAGGAGGTTGGAGGTGTGGCGGGGGGTGGGGCCGTAGATGCCCATCCGCTCCGGGCCCCACGGGCCGTTGAAGTATCCGCCGGCGATGGAGAAGCCGAGGCCGGTGGCCGACTGCCAGTACAGGGCGTCCGCGCCGGCCGGGCTCGGCAGCGGGACCACGACCATCGACTCGCCCTCGGCGAGGTAGGAGCGGTACATGCCCTCAGTGACGAACTCCGGTATCTCCGCCCGCTCGCGCACCGGGTACGGCGTCGGCAGGACCGGCACGAGCGCCGCGGCCACCGCCGCGAGGCCGACGGCCTGCGTCGCCCGCTCCCGGGTGAGCGCGAGCCGGTCGACGGCGAGCGCGACCAGGACGCCCAGCGCCGGGGCGCAGACCATCGCCACGCGCGACTCGATGACCGACTCGAACAGCGGCTGGTGCGCCAGCGCCCGCCACGGGCCCGGCAGCACGACGTCGGTGAACGGGATGCGGAACCTCGGCCCCAGCGACAGCAGCGCCGCCCCGACCGCCGTGAACGCCAGCGCCTTGACCAGCGGCCGCCGCCACAGCCAGACGACGATCGCCACGGCCAGGGCGATCAGCGGCCAGCCGTAGAAGGCGTTCTGCTCGGTGCGGTTCATCGCGAGCGGGTCGGCGCTCTCGTCGGCGCCCAGCAGCGAGCGGCCCGCGAACTCGAGGAAGGCGAGCGGGCTGTTGCCCGCGTTGTCGCCGTGCAGCACGCTCGCATAGCTCTGCGGGCCGAAGAACTGCCAGCCCAGCGGGAAGGCGACCAGCGGCAGACAGACCGCGGCCGCGACGGCGAGCCCCTTCAGCAGCGGCCGCCAGGCCGCCCGCGCCGCCTCGCGGTCGGCGAGCGCGTAGGAGAGGGCGAACAGCAGCATCCCCACCGCGGCGAGCAGCAGCGGCTCCTCGCCGAGGAAGATCTGGTACGTCGCGAACAGGCCGAGCAGCAGCCCGTCGCGTACGACGTTGCGGCCTTCGCACAGCCGCAGCGCCCGGTCCACGATCACCGGAATCATGAACAGGACGAGGAAGTTGGGGTGCGCGTTGCCGTGCGAGATCATCGGCGGCGCGAAGGCGGCGAGCGCGCCGCCGAGGGCGGCGGCCCATCGGCCGGCGGTCAGCCGCCGGGCGATCAGCCAGTACCAGGCGGTCGCGGTCGCGGCGAGGCCGAGCGTGAGCACGAGCGCCCAGGTGACGGTCGGGCCGAGGAGCAGCGTGATGGGCGTGAGCGGGACGGAGAGCCCGAGCATGACGGTGTTCGCCATCAGGTTCACGCCCTCGGGATTGTTCTGGAGGGTCGTGAACAGCGGGTTGCGCAGGTGCGTCACATTGTCGGCGGTGACGGCGAAGAACCACTCCCACTGGTTCTGGTCCGAGCCGGCGTCGGCGAGATAGCCGCGGTCGAGGTCGGCCCAGAGCCCTTTGTAGAGCAGTACGGACGCGAGCAGGAACAGCCCCATGACGGCGAGGTCGACGCGGCGCACGGCGCGCGCCCGCAGCCGGACGAGCTCCAGCAGCACCCGGCCGTAGTCCAGCGGTCTGACCTTGGAGCCGTCCTGGTGCGACCAGCGCACCGGGACCTCCGTCACCGGCCAGCCCGAGCGGCGGAAGAAGCGCAGGATCTCGACGTCTATGCCCCAGCCGTCGAGCCGGGAGTCGGCGAAGGCGGCGCGCGCCTTGTCGCCGTCGAGGAGTTTGAAGCCGCACTGCGTGTCGTGGATCCCGGGCACGGCGACGGCGCGTATGAGCCGGTTGCCCATCCGGCCGAGCCACTCGCGCGAGCGGTGCTGGTGGATCTCGATCCGGGAGTCGGGGTGGGCGCGCGAGCCGATCGCGGCCGCGCTGTCCTCGGCGGCGAGCTGCTTGTCGAGGAGGTCAAGCTCCTCTATGGGGGTGGCGAGGTCCGCGTCGGTGATCAGGACGCGGCGGCCGTACGAGGCGAGGACGCCCATCCGCAGGGCGCTGCCCTTGCCGCGGTTGCCGTCGCCGGAGACGAGGTGGATGCGCGGCTCGTCGGCCGCGGCCTGCTGGGCGATCTTGGCGGTGGCGTCGGTGGAGCCGTCGTCGACGACTATCAGCTCCCAGACGCCCCAGCGGCCCGGCTCGGCCCGCAGATGCGCGCACACGGCGTCGAGGGTGGGCCGCAGCCGCGCCTCCTCGTTGTACGCCGGTATGACCACGCTCAGGTCCACGCCCGTCCCCATGCCCATGCCCCCGCCCCCGTTCACGCTCGCCCTCTCCGTCGCCGTCACGGCTCCAGCCGATCCGCCCACGCGAGCGCATGGTCGTTGTACCCGCGGATCACTCGGCCGACGGCCTCCGCGTCCCCCTGGGAGACGGCGCTCACCAGCTCCTGGTGTCCGCTCCACAGCCAGTGCGCCGGGTCCGCGTCGTCGCGCAGATACGGGACGGCGAACGCCCAGGCCTGTACGCGCAGCCGGTGCAGGAAGTCGGAGATGTAGCCGTTGGCGAGCAGGGAGCTGAGCTCGCGCCAGAAGCGCAGGTCGTAGCCGATGAGGATGTCCAGGTCGCCGCCGCGGGCGGCGCGGGCGGCCTCCTCGGCGCGGCGGCGCACGGACACCAGGGCCTGGCCCGTCACCCCGAGGGGGCCGCGCTCGGCGACATGGCGGAAGACGCCCTCCGTGATGAGCGAGCGCGCCTCGACCATGCCTCGGTAGTCCTCGACGGAGAACTGGTGGACCTTGAAGCCCCGGTGCTGGTCGGAGTCGAGCAGCCCCTGGGCGGAGAGGTCGACGAGGGCCTCCCTGACCGGGGTCGCGGAGACGCCGTACTGCTCGGCGATCTGCTTCACGGTGAATTCCTGCCCAGGCTGGAGCCGCCCGGCGAGCACCTCGTCGCGCAGCGCGTCGGCGATCTGCTGCCGCAGGGTGTTGCGGGTGACAGCAGTGCCGCTGCCGGTGCCGCGCATCGTGGCCTTCTCCTTCGCCGGGGTCCCGGACACGATAGGCCAGGGGGTTCTTCCTTGATGCGCCCGTATGCCCCGGAAGCGGGGGCCGGGGCACGCGCGCGGACCCTAGAGGGGCCGAACCGGGGCCGCGGCCGTTCGCCGCTGTGGGATCCGTCACGCTGCCAGGAGCGTACGGTGACGGATCTGCGGAGGGAGCGGCATGGGGGACGTGTTCGAGGCCGCCACGGGCGACGGGCCGCCGCCCGAGGATCCGGCGGCGCGGGCCGCTCAGGTGCGGTCGGCGTACGCGGGGATGCTCCAGATCCGCCGGGTGACGGGCGAGGCGCCGGCGGCCTGGGAGCTGAACCAGATGGTCAGGGCGGTCGCGCTCGCCCTGGAGGCGGCGGGCGTCCCGCCGTCCGCCGTGGACTCGTCGGGCACGAGGACGGCGACGGGCTACCGCGTCCAGGAGTCGGAGACCGCCCGCATGGTCCGCGTCGAGTGGGCGGGCCCGCACGGCAGCGGGGCGGCCCAGGAGGAGGAGACACGCCTGGCGCGGTGCGCGTCGACGCTGGCGGCGGCGGGTTGGGAGGCACTGCTCTACCGGGGCCCGCGCCGACGCCGCTTTTTGGAGGTCGAGCCGGCGCGGGGGTGAGGGGGGACTTGGGGGGGCGGGCTTGGGGGGCGCGGCGGGGTCATCGGATGCCAGCGGTCACTCGCTGCGGGGGACTTGAGGGCGGCGGGGGCTCGTCTCGGAGGCCAGCGGCCGCGGCTCGCTGTGGGGTGGTCGGGCGCTAGCGGGCGCTCGCCGCGGGGGGTGTCGGACGCTGGAGGCCGCTCGCCGCGGGGGGTGTCGGGCGCTAGCGGGCGCTCTCCGTGGGCTCCTGGGCGCGGAACGTCTGGCGGTACGCCGACGCGGGGGCACCCCGCTTGCCGCAGGCCCGCCGGACGCTAACGGCCGCTCGGCGCAGGCCCGTCGGACGCCAGCGGCCACTCGCCGCAGGCCCGTCGGACGCTAACGGCCGCCCGCCGCAATCTCGTCGGACGCCAGAGGCCGCCCGCCGTGGGGTGGTCGGGCGCTAGCGGGCGCTCGCCGCAGGGGGTGTCGGGCGCTAGCGGGCGCTCGCCGTGGGCTCTTGGGCGCGGAACGTCTGGCGGTATGCCGAGGGGGACACCCCGATCGTCGCCGCCATGTGCTGCCGCAGCGAGGCCGCCGTGCCGAAGCCCGCCTCCCCCGCGACCCGGTCCACCGGCCAGTCCGTCGTCTCCAGCAGCCTGCGGGCGTGCTCCACGCGCTGCTGGGTCAGCCACTGGACCGGCGTCAGCCCGACCTCGTCGCGAAAACGCCGGGAGAACGTCCGCACGCTCATCCGCGCGTGCGCGGCCAGCTCGGCGAGCGTGATCGGCCGGCCGAGCCTGCCGAGCGCCCAGGCGCGGGTCGCCGAGGTGGCGGCGGCCGTCGGCTCGGGGACGGGCCGCTCGATGAACTGCGCCTGGCCGCCGTCCCGCCACGGCGGGACCACGCACAGCCGGGCCACCCGGTTGGCGACCTCGCTGCCGTGGTCGCGCCGGACCAGATGCAGACAGAGGTCGACGCCGGCGGCGACTCCCGCCGCGGTGAGCACGTCGCCGTCGTCGACGAAGAGCACGCCCGGGTCGACCTTCACCTCGGGGAAGCTCCGCTGGAAGTGGGCGGCCTCGTTCCAGTGCGTGGTGGCGGGCCGGCCGTCGAGCAGCCCGGCGGAGGCGAGGACGTACGACGCGGTGCAGATCGACACGGTACGGACGCCCGGCCGCAGCGACGCGAACGCCTCGGCCAGCGGCCGCGGCAGCCACTCCCGCTCCTTGTCGGGGCCAGGGCCGCAGGAGAACGGCGGGATCACCAGGGTGTCTGCGGTGGCCAGCGCCTCGGCCCCGTGCTCGACGGTGACGGAGAAGTCGGCGCTGGTGCGGACGGCGCCGCTGCGGAGGCCGGCGGTGACCACCTCGTACAGCGGCTCGCCGGCCGGCCCCTCGGCCGTCGCGAAGATCCTTACGGGGATGCTCAGTTCGAAGGGATAGACGCCTTCGAGGGCGAGGACGACGACGCGATGCATGGCCAGATCCTTCCACACTGTGGCCATCTGGCCACTCGTGAGGCGTGATCAGCTCCGGCAGGGTGATGCGCAGACCACGAAACCGCAGCTCAACTGCATGGAGGACCGCATGCGCGCCATCGGCCAGGACGCCCTCGGGGGCCCGGAAGTTCTGAAGATCGTCGAGATCGACCGGCCCCAGCCGGGACCGTCAGAGGTCCTCGTGCGGGTCCACGCGGCCGGCGTCAACCCCACGGACTGGTGGCACCGTTCGACCGGCGGTCTGTTCGCCGAGATCGCGCCGCTCGGCTGGGACGTCTCCGGCGTGGTGGAGGAGGTCGGTCTCGGCGTGACCGTGTACCGCCCGGGGGACGAGGTCTACGGCATGCCCCGACTGCCCCAGCCGGCGGGCGCGTACGCGGAGTTCATGACCGCGCCGGCCCGCCACCTCGCCCGCAAGCCGGCGTCCCTGTCGCATGTGGAGGCGGCGGCGCTGCCGGTCGCCGCGCTGACGGCGTGGCAGACCCTGGTCGACACCGCGGACGTACGCCCCGGCCAGCGGGTGCTCGTCCACGCGGCGGGGGGCGGCGTGGGCCACCTCGCGGTCCAGATCGCCAAGGCGCGCGGCGCGTACGTCATCGGCACGGCGTCCGCGGCGAAGCACGATTTCGTCCGCGGGCTGGGGGCGGACGAGGTGATCGACTACCGAGAGGCCGACTTCGTCGCTCATGCACGTGACATCGACGTCGTCCTCGACACGATCGGCGGCGAGTACGGCCCCCGGTCCCTCAAGACCCTGCGCCCCGGCGGCCTCCTCGTCTCGATCGCCTCCCCCGAGGAGACGTACCTCGCGGAACTCGCCGAACAGCAGGGCCTGCGCGCCTGCTTCACCATCGTCGAGCCCGACAACGGCGGCCTGAAGGAGATCGCATCCCTGATCGAGTCGGGCAGCCTCCGCGTGGAGATCGACACGGTGCTGAAACTGGAGGAGGCGTCGAAGGCGCACGAACTGGGGGAGTTGGGGCGGACGAGGGGGAAGATTGTGCTGACGGTGGGGTAGGGGTGTGCGGGCCCTGTACGCCCTCCGGGCGTGTCCTCAAACGCCGGACGGGCTGAGTTTCCCCGGCGTTTGAGGCGCGGGGGCAGGGCCCCCAAATCAGCCTCGCCGGCGATTGAGGCGCGGGGTCCGGGGCAGCGCCCCGCGGGCCGCCCGCACAGGGCATCTCACCGTTGCCCCAGGGGGCTACGCCCCCATACGGCCTTCGGCCGTGTCCTCAATCGCCGGACGGGCTGGGTTTCCCGGGCTCGACCCGCACATCCAGTCGCGCCAGCGAAGCTGGGTTTCCCCGGCGTTTGAGGCGCGGGGTCCGGGGCAGCGCCCCGTTGGCCGCCCCCGGGCGTCAGGACGTGTGGTCGTCGGCGATCGAGAGCGCCGCGTCCAGCGCCGCCAGACCCTCCTTCGCCTCCGCCTCGGTGACATTGCACGGCGGCACCGCATGCGTGCGGTTCATGTTCACGAAGGGCCACAGGCCGTTCTTCTTGCAGGCCGCGGCGAAGGCGGCCATCGGGGCCGCCGCCTCGCCGGACGCGTTGTACGGCACCAGCGGCTCGCGCGTCTCGCGGTCCTTGACCAGGTCCAGCGCCCAGAACACGCCCGTGCCGCGCACCTCGCCGACGCTCGGGTGACGTTCGGCGAGCTCGCGCAGGCCGGGGCCGAGGACGGTCGCGCCGATGTGGGCCGCCTGCTCGACGACCTTCTCCTCGGCCATGACCTGGATCGTGGCGACGGCCGCCGCGCAGGCGAGCGGATGGCCCGAGTAGGTGAGCCCGCCGGGGTAGGGGCGAGTCTTAAAGGTCTCCGCGATGGCGCCGGAGATCGCCACGCCGCCCAGCGGCACATAACCGGAGTTGACGCCCTTGGCGAAGGTCAGCAGGTCGGGCACGACACCGTAGTGGTCGGCGGCGAACCACTCGCCGGTACGCCCGAAGCCGGCCATGACCTCGTCGAGGACCATGACGATGCCGTGCCGGTCGCAGATCTCGCGCACGCCCGCGAGGTAGCCCGGCGGCGGCGTCATGATCCCCGCGGTGCCGGGGATGGTCTCCAGAACGATCGCCGCGACGGTCCCAGGCCCCTCGAAGGCGATGGTGTCCTCGAGGTGCTGGAGCGCGCGGGCGCACTCCTGCTCCTCGGTCTCCGCGTAGAACGGCGAGCGGTAGAGGAACGGTCCCCAGAAGTGGACGACGCCCGCGCTGGCGCTGTCGGAGGCCCAGCGGCGGGGGTCGCCGGTGAGGTTGATCGCGGTCGCGGTGCCCCCGTGGTACGAGCGGTACGCGGAGAGGATCTTCGGGCGGCCCGTGTGCAGGCGGGCCATCCGCACGGCGTTCTCGACGGCCTCCGCGCCGCCGTTGGTGAAGAAGATCTTGTCGAGGTCGCCCGGGGTGCGCTCGGCTATGAGGCGTGCGGCCTCGGAGCGCGCCTCGACGGCGAAGGCGGGGGCGAAGGTGGCGAGCTTGCCGGCCTGCTCCTGGATCGCGGCGACGACCGTGGGGTGCTGGTACCCGATGTTGGTGTAGACGAGGCCGCTGGTGAAGTCGAGGTAGCGGTTCCCGTCGTAGTCCCAGAAGTACGAGCCCTCGGCGCCGGCGACGGCGAGCGGGTCGATCAGGCCCTGGGCGGACCAGGAGTGGAACACGTGCGCGCGGTCTGCGGCCTTCACGGCCGCGCCGGCCTGGGGATCGGCATGAGGGGTCATGGCCGACAGCCTAGGCAGGCCCGGACCGGGGCTGACATGGCCACCTTGTATGCCCTCGCCCGGTTCTCTGGGCATGTTGTCGGGTCCCTGGGGCCCGTTCCGAGGCCCCGCTCGCCCGCCCCGCTCGCCCTCGCCCCGCCTGACACCCGAGATCCCGCCCGGCATCCCCCGCACATGACCGTCATTGACAGCATGCTGTCCAAATGACAGACTACTGTCATCTTCAGTTGATGCGCCGAGGAGGCTGCCATGACCAGCAGGACCGTTCATCTCGCCGTGTACGACACCTTCGCCGACTGGGAGACCGGGCACACCACCGCTCACCTCACCCAGAACGGCTTCACCGTCAAGACCGTCGCGCTCACCGCCGACCCCGTGACCACCATGGGCGGCGTACGCGTCCAGCCCGATCTCGTACTCGCCGACCTGCGGCCCGAGGACAGCGAGCTGCTCGTCCTCACCGGCGCGAGCCTCTGGGACACCGGCGACGATCTCGCGCCCTTCGCCCACACGGCGCGCGCGTTCCTCGACGCCGGCGTGCCCGTCGCCGCGATCTGCGGCGCCACCGCCGGGCTCGCCCGCGAGGGCCTGCTCGACGACCGGGCGCACACGAGCGCCATCTCCTTCTACCTCGACGCCACCGAGTACAAGGGCGGCGAGCACTACCGCGAGGCCGACGCCGTCACCGACGGCGACCTGATCACCGCCGGGCCCACCGAGCCCGTCGCCTTCGCCCGGGAGGTCTTCGCCAGGCTCGGGGTGTACGAGGGCGAGAAGCTCGACGCCTGGTACCGGCTGTTCCACGACTCCGACCCCTCGGCGTACGAGATCCTCAGCGCATGAGGCCCGAGAACCACCCCCAGGAACTGCTCACCCGAACCGCCCTCGGCGTCTTCCGGCTGAACGGCCAGTTCCTCGCCGTCTCCGACGAGCTGGCGAGGGAGGCCGGGCTGACGGCGGCGCGGTGGCAGGTGCTCGGCGCGGTGGCGCGCGCGCCGCAGACCGTCGCCGGGATCGCCCGCGCCATGGGCATCACGCGCCAGAGCGTGCAGCGCATCGCCGACATCATGGTGGAGCAGGGGCTCGCGTCGTACGGCCCCAACCCCGCCCACCGCCGCGCCAAGCTGCTGCACGCGACCGAGGCCGGCCGCGCCGCCATCGCGAAGATCGACCCCGGTCACGCGTGGCTGGCGGGCCGTCTCGAATCGGTCCTCGGCCCCGAGCAGTTCGCCGAGACGGCGCGGATCCTGGAGCAGCTCTCCCGGGCCGTCGAGGAGATCAGCGAGTCCCCGGAGAGAAGTCCGCGCTCGTGACGTAGTCCATGGCCGCGGTGAAGACGGGGTCCCCCAGGCGCCTGACCGTCTCCTCCTCGCTCACGTCCTCGATGTGGGTCTGGATCCACCACAGGTTGCCGAAGGGGTCCCGCACCCGGCCCACCAGATCGCCGAAGAAGAGGTGCGTCACCTCGGTGACCGACTGGCCGCCGCACTCCACCGCCCGCCGGTGGACGGCCTCGGCGTCCTCGACGTACAGCCGCAGGAACGCGGGCGTCGGCGGCCAGTCGGCGCTCGGCGCGTCGAAGAGCATGACGACCGCGTCCCCGATCCGCACCTCCGCGTGCCCGATGCGCCCGTCCTCGCCGGTCATCCGGCCCAGCTCCACCGCCCCGAACGCGGCCTTCAGAAAGTCGATGACGCCGGCCGTGTCCTGCGAGATGATCCACGGCGTGACGGCGGTGTAGCCCTCGGGAACCGGCTTGACGGCCATGACAGTCTCCTCGCGTACGGGGTTCGTGTGCGTGAGTGCGACAGTAGGCGCCGTCTAGGCCAGATCCTGACCTAGAGGGCCGTGCGCTCATCACCTATAAGGCCGTGCGCTCGTCGCACTATCCTGCCTCCGTCGAAGAGACAGACACACGTGTCGGGTACGGGGGAGGACTCGTGGCGATGGAGCCGCTGGCGCCAGGGGATCCACAGCACATCGGCGAGTACCGGCTGCTCGCGCGGCTCGGCGCGGGAGGCATGGGGCAGGTCTTCCTCGCCCGCTCCGACCGCGGCCGCACCGTCGCCGTCAAGCTCGTCCGCGGCGAGCTCGCCGAGCAGGAGGAGTTCCGCGGCCGCTTCCGCCAGGAGGTCCGCGCGGCGCTGCGGGTCGGCGGCGAGTGGACCGCGCCCGTGCTCGACGCGGACACCGAGGCGCCCGTCCCCTGGGTCGCCACCGGCTATGTCGCCGGGCCCTCGCTCCACTCGGTCGTCTCCGGCGGCCACGGCCCGCTCCCCGAGCGCAGCGTCCGCGCCCTCGCCTGCGGCCTCGCGCACGCGCTGCGCAACATCCACGCGGCCGAGCTGATCCACCGCGACCTCAAGCCGTCGAACGTCCTGGTCACCATCGACGGCCCGCGCGTCATCGACTTCGGCATAGCCCGCGCGCTGGAGACGGTCGCCGACGGCGGGCTCACCCGCACCGGCGCGCTCATCGGCTCGCCCGGCTTCATGGCGCCCGAGCAGGTGCGCGGCGACCGTGTGACGCCCGCCTGCGACGTGTTCTGCCTCGGCGCGGTCCTCGCGTACGCGGCGACCGGCCGCTTCCCGTTCGGCTCGGCCGACAGCGGGGTGCACGCGCTGATGTTCCGCATCGCGCAGGAGGAGCCGGACCTCGAGGGGCTCCCGGAGGGGCTGCTCGGCCTCGTACGGGACTGTCTGGCCAAGGACGCCGGGGCCCGGCCGTCGCTGGAGCAGATTCTGGAGCGCGCGGCGTGGGACGCGGACGGCGAGCCGTGGCTGCCCGGGGCGCTGATCGCCCAACTCGGCCGCCAGGCGGTGCAGTTGCTGGAGGTCGAGCAGCCGGAGCAGCCGCCGGCGCCTGAGCCCGCGCCGCAGCCGCCCGTGCCCGGCCCGGTCCAGGGCGAGCACGCGCTCCCCACACTGATCGCCGCGCCCGCGCCCCCGATGGCGGCGCCGGGCCCCGCGTACGGCTACCCCCACGGGCACCCGCCCGCGCACCACCAGCCGTACCAGCACCAGCACTTCCCGCTCCCGGCCCCGGCCCCCGAGCCCGCGCGGCGCGGCTCGGGCGGCAGCACCATCGCCCTCGTCGCGGTGGCCCTGGTCGTCGCGGGCGTCGCGGGCGGCTCCGTCTACGCCTTCATGAACAAGGACGGCGACGCGAAGGCGGACGGCAAGCAGCAGCCGTCCGCGTCCGCGCCCGGCACGCCCGGCACGGACGACCCGACGGCGCCGACCACCCCGAACGTCTCGGGCCCCTCCGGAACGCCGTCGAGCACCCCCGCGACCGGCGGCGTTCCGGCGGAGTACGTCGGCACCTGGCGCGGCTCGTTCGAGACCGCGGACGGCACCAACACCCGTGTCATGACCATCACTCAGGGCGGGACCGGCGAGCAGGTCATGACGCTCGTCGGCGCCGGCCCGAACTACGACTGCCGCTGGTCGGCGACCCTGCGCGCGTCGGGCCCGCCCCTGGAGCTCGGGCCCACCCAGGTCACCCTCGGCGACCCGCAGTCCTGCTCGCCGGGCCAGTGGAGCCGGCTGACGATGCCGGACGGCGCCACCGTGGTGCGCGAGCTGGTCGGCTCGACGGGCGAGCCCATCACGTACACCAAGTCGAGCTGAGACACGCACACCCAAGACGAGCCGATACACGTACACCGCGACGAGTCGAGACGCGTACGACGAGACTCGCCGAGCCCGAGCCCGAGCCCGAAGCCGAGCCCAAGGACGAGCCCGATCCCGATCCCGAGCCCGCGCACCGCGACGAGCCGAGCGTAGAAGGGATCCGGACGCGCCGTCCCCGCTCGCCGCGTCCGGGACATGTCCCGGACAGCCTGCGCGCCACGGGCCCGAGGCGGCGGCGGACCGGGTGCGAGGACCCGGGGCGGCTCGCGTGCGGGGTCTGGCATGCTCTGTTCACGTGGACCCTTTGACTGGCTCAGACCCCGCCCACATCGGACCGTTCCGGATGATCGGCAGGCTCGGCGCCGGCGGAATGGGCCGGGTGTACCTGGCCCGTTCGGCGGGCGGGCGCACCGTCGCGGTGAAGCTGGTGCACGCGGAGCTCGCCGCCCAGGACGAGTTCCGGCGGCGGTTCGCCCGGGAGGTCGCCGCGCTGGAGCGGGTCGGCGGGACCGGGACGGCGCCCGTGCTGGGCGCCGACACCGAGGCCGAGGCGCCCTGGGTGGCCATCGCGTACGTCGCGGGCCCCTCCCTGCGCGATGTGATCGGCGGTCAGAGCGCGGGCGAGTACGGGCCGCTGCCCGCGTCGTCCGTCCTGTCCCTGGCCGCCGGGCTCGCCCGCGCGCTGGAGCACATCCACGCCTCCGGGCTCGTCCACCGCGACCTCAAGCCGGCCAACGTCCTCCTCACCGTCGACGGGCCCCGCATCATCGACTTCGGGATCGCGCGGGCCGTCGACACCGTCACGGACGGCGGGCTGACCAGCACCGGCGCGGTCGTCGGCTCGCCCGGGTTCATGTCGCCCGAGCAGGTGCGCGGCGAGCGGGTGACCGCCGCGTCCGACCTGTTCTGCCTGGGCTCGGTCCTCGCGTACGCGGCGACCGGCCGCTCCCCCTTCGGCGCGGGGGACAGCGGCGTCCACGCGATGCTGTTCCGCATCGCGCACGACGAGCCGGACCTGGAGGGGCTGCCGGCCGAGCTCGACGCCCTCGTACGGGCGTGCCTCGACAAGGACCCCGCGGCCCGCCCGGCGGCCGCCGCCCTCGCGGCCGCCTTGACGCAGGCCGACCCCTGGCTGCCCGCCGAGGTGCTGGCCCGGCTGGGCCGGCACGCGGCCGTGCTGCTGGACGCGGACGGCGACGACGCCCGGCTGCCGAACACCGCCTGGACCACTGCCTCGACCAACGCCCCGACCGGCGACCCGATCGCGAGCGCCGCGAGCGCGAGCACCCCGCCGCCGAAGCCGCGCCGCCGGGGGCGCGTCCTGATCGCCGCCGCGTGCACGCTGGCCGTCCTGGGGGCGGGCGGGGCGGCGGTCGCTCTCTTCCTGCCCGAGGACGGCAAGGGCGGCCGGCAGGTCGCCGACAAGGACGGCCAAGGCGAGCGCCCGCTGCCCGGCGTCGTCCCCGCGGCCTTCCTCGGCGCGTGGGAGGGCGTGCTCAAGGGCGCCGAGGACGCGCCCTACGAGACCGGCCGCATCGAGATCGCCCAGGGCCGCCCCGGCGAGAAGACCGGTGTGTACGTCCAGGTCAGCGGCGAGCGCCTGTGCATGGGGCGCTCCACGCTCGTCTCCGCGAACGCCGACGAGATCGTGTTCGGCGAGAGCGACGTGACCAAGAGCGTGCCCGCCAAGCGCTGCCAGCCCGCGCCGCACCAGAAGCTCACCGTGCGCTCCCCCGACGTCCTGCAGTGGACGTCGGGCACGCTCACCTCGACGTTCCGGCGGGCGGGGAGCGGGCCGAAGGCGCTGCCGAAGGAGATGGTGGGCACGTGGAAGAACATCCCGGACACCCAGATCCCGGCGGACCAGCGGGACCTGTGGAGCTACCGGGTGACGGTCGTGCAGGGGCCGGTCGGCGCGCCGCTCGTGCGCTTCGAGCAGAGCACCCCGCGTCGGAACGAGACGACGGGCGAGCCGACGTCCGGCTCGGTCAACTGCACGGAGACGTCGGTGGTCGGCGGCGTGGGCACGCTGGTGATCCTCGGCCCCGCCGAGCCCGAGCAGGGCTCGGACCCCGACTGCTTCCCCGACGGCTCCTCCCGGAACCTGCGAATCGACCGCTTCGAGGGCAAGGACCGCCTGCTGGTGTACGGGATGTCGGCGGACGGCGAGCCCGGCGAGTACGTCCGCGGGTTCTAGGCGGGGGGGCTGTGCGGGGCCGGGCGGGGCTAGACCATGCCGCGCCGGGCCGCGCCGGGTCATGTCGGGCCGGCCGGGCCGTGCCGGGCAGAGCCGAGCTGAGCCGGGCAAGGCCCTGCCGCGCCAGGCGGTGCCGGTGCCGGGCCGTGCCATGCAGTGCCGTACCGGTGCCGGGCCTGCCGGGCCTGCCGGGCCAGCCCGGGCCGCGCCGCGCCGGGCCGCCCCGGGCCAAGACGCCCACGGCCCCCACGACCCGCCGCCTCATGCGAGAGGGACGTCCCGGAGAGTCTCCGGGACGTCCCTGTGCACGCCCTGCGTCCGTCTGCGACGGCTCCGTCCTACGCGAGGAAGGAGTTGATCTCGATCGTCTCGGTGCGGCCGGGGCCGACGCCGATCGCGGAGATCGGCGCGCCCGACATCTCCTCCAGCGCCTTCACATACGCCTGCGCGTTCTTCGGCAGGTCGGAGAAGGTCTTGGCCTTGGTGATGTCCTCGGACCAGCCCGGCAGGTACTCGTACACCGGCTTCGCGTGGTGGAAGTCGGTCTGGGAGTACGGCAGCTCCTCGACGCGCTTGCCGTCGATCTCGTACGCGACGCAGACCGGGATCTGCTCCCAGCCGGTCAGCACGTCCAGCTTGGTGAGGAAGAAGTCGGTCAGGCCGTTCACGCGGGTCGCGTAGCGGGCGATGACCGCGTCGAACCAGCCGCAGCGCCGGTCGCGGCCGGTGGTGACGCCCCGCTCGCCGCCGATGCGGCGCAGCGCCTCGCCGTCCTCGTCGAACAGCTCCGTCGGGAACGGTCCCGCGCCGACGCGCGTGGTGTACGCCTTCAGGATGCCGATGACCCGGCTGATCTTCGTCGGGCCCACGCCGGCGCCGGTGCAGGCGCCGCCCGCGGTCGGGTTCGAGGAGGTGACGAAGGGATACGTGCCGTGGTCGACGTCGAGCAGCGTGCCCTGACCGCCCTCGAAGAGGACGACCTTGCCCTCGTCGATGGCGTTGTTCAGGATCAGCGTGGTGTCGGCGACGTACGGCCGGATCTGCTCCGCGTACTGGAGCATCTCCTCGACGATCCTCGGCGCCTCGATCGCGCGGCGGTTGAAGACCTTGGCGAGGAGCTGGTTCTTCTGCTCCAGGGCCGCCTCGACCTTCTGCTCCAGGATCGACTCGTCGTAGAGGTCCTGGACGCGGATGCCGACGCGGTTGATCTTGTCAGCGTAGGTCGGGCCGATGCCGCGGCCGGTGGTGCCGATCTTCCGCTTGCCGAGGAAGCGTTCCGTCACCTTGTCGAGCGTGACGTTGTACGGCGTGATCAGGTGAGCGTTTCCGCTGATCAGCAGCTTGGACGTGTCGACGCCGCGGTCGTTCAGCCCGCTCAGCTCGGAGAGCAGGACGGCCGGGTCGACGACGACTCCGTTGCCGATGACCGGCGTACATCCCGGCGAGAGGATTCCGGAAGGGAGAAGGTGCAGCGCGTACTTCTGGTCGCCTACGACGACCGTGTGACCGGCGTTGTTGCCGCCCTGGTAGCGCACCACATAATCCACGGATCCACCGAGCAGGTCGGTGGCCTTTCCCTTGCCTTCGTCACCCCACTGAGCACCGAGCAGCACAAGTGCGGGCACAGGCGTACACCCCTTCCGGGCGGGGCAAGACCAAGGTCAGGGGGCCTGAGCCGTGCCTGAGTCTTCGGACCGGTTGCCCCGGAATAGACGAAGCCCCTGGCGCAATAGCGCAAGGGGCTCTTGCACAAAGATGCTACCCGAGGAAGGACCGAGGTGTCGGCTCACGACCAGCTGCTGGTGGTCATCGACCCGGTCGCCCGCCGAAGTGACGGCGAGTCCGTGCGAATCGCGAAGGATGTGCTGTGTGGCGGGTCGGAGGCGAAAATCTGCCTCCCCGAGGGACCTGAGGAGTTCGCGCGGGCGCTCGCCCGCAGGGGCAACAGGCGGGCCGTGGTGGTGGGCGACGACCGTACGCTGCTGCGCACGGTGAGCCTGCTGCACCGGGACCGCCGGCTGGGCGACGGCGCGCTGGCGCTGGTCCCGGTGGGCGCGAAAGTGGAGCTGGCGCACTCGCTGGGCGTCCCGAAGGGGACGGTGGCGGCGGCGCGGGCGGTGCTGGAGGGCGCGGTGCGCCGGCTCGATCTGCTGGTCGACGAGAGCGACGGCGTGGTGCTGGGCGGTCTGACGATCCCGGCCGCCTCCTCCCGCACCACGGCGGTGAACGGCGTCTCGGTGTGGAGCACGTGCCGCTCGCTGGTGCGGACGCTGGTGCGGCCCGAGCCGCCCTCGGCGTCGGTGGGCACGCACCGGCTGCGGGTGGAGGCGGACGGGGTGGTGCTGACGGACCTCGACGTCCCGGTGGAGGGTGTGACGGTCCGCGCGGGCGACGGCCGCGCGGAGGTGACGATCGCCCCGGGCGGGCTGACGACGAGGGCGCTGTCGGTGACGGTGTCGGGCCCCGACTTCCGCTACCGCGCGGACTCGCTGATCACGGGCCCGGTGAGGTCGCGGACATGGACGCTGGCGCCGGGGGCGTGGGGTCTGACACTGCCGTCGCTGCCCGCGTCGTAGCGGCGGGGGGGGCACCCCGAACGGCCGGGCGCGGTCCGCCGGCCCGGTCCTCACTCACCGAACCGGGGCGCGTACGGGGGCTCGCTCGGGGCCTCGTCCTGGGCTGCACCGCCGCCCACGCGGCCGGGCGCGGACCGCCGGGCCCGCCCTCACTCGCCGAACGGAACCTCGTTCGGGACCTCGTACGCGGCCTCGTCCAGGGCCTGGTTCCGGGCCTCGCTCGAGACCTCTCTCCGGGCCTCGCCCTGGGCTGCACCGCCGCCCACGCGGCCGTGCGCCGACCGCCGGCCCCGCCCCCACTCGCCGAACCAGGCCTCGTCCAGGGCATGCCCTGGGCCTCGCCCTAGCCCTCGTCCGCCGTACCGTCACGCGTCCTGCCCCGCGCGCGGTGCTCGCGCCAGCGGTCCATCATCCCCAGCAGCTCCTGCTGCAGGAACTCGAAGAACTCCGCCGTCTCCGCCGCCCGCGCGCCCGCCGCCGTGTCCGGGCCGAGTGTCTGGGCGCCGTCCCGCAGGACCTTCTCCCAGCGGGTCAGCACCTGGTCGCGGCGGGTGAAGGTCTCGTACCAGAGCTCGTTGTGCAGGACGTACCGGTCCCGGCGCGAGCCCGGGTCGCGTTCGCGGCTGACCATGTTGACCTGCGCGAGGTAGCGGACCGCGCCGGAGATCGCGGCCGGGCTGATCTGGAGCCGCTCGGCGAGCTCCGCCGAGGTCAGCGACCCGGTCTCGGACGCGAGCAGCGCCGCGAAGACCCGGGCAGCCATGCGCTGCATGCCGGCCTCGGTCAGCTCGGACGCGAACCGCTCCACGAAGCGGGACACCGCCTCTTCGTCAGCCATGTCGCTCATCGTCTCCCTCGCTCGCCGTACGCAACGCGCTCTCGCCGTACGCAACGCGACTTTATACGATTCCTTAACTTCACAAGTTTGTGAAACTACTGTACGTTCGGAATCATGACGAAGGCAATCACGGTCGCCGGACTGCACAAGTCGTTCGGGCGGACGCACGCGCTGGACGGCCTCGACCTCGCGGTCGAGACCGGCGAGGTCCACGGCTTCCTCGGGCCCAACGGCGCCGGGAAGTCGACCACGATCCGGGTCCTGCTCGGACTGCTGCGCGCCGGCTCCGGCGCGGCCCAGCTCCTCGGCAAGGACCCCTGGCACGACGCGGTCGAGCTGCACCGCCGCATCGCGTACGTCCCCGGCGACGTCACCCTGTGGCGCAACCTCTCCGGCGGCGAGGTCATCGACCTCTACGGCCGGCTCCGCGGCGGCCTCGACGCCGCCCGGCGCGCCGAGCTGATCGAGCGGTTCGAGCTCGACCCCGCCAAGAAGGGGCGCACGTACTCCAAGGGCAACCGCCAGAAGGTCGCCCTCGTCGCCGCCTTCGCCTCCGACGTGGACCTGCTGATCCTGGACGAGCCCACCTCCGGACTCGACCCGCTCATGGAGGAGGTCTTCCAGCAGTGCGTCGCCGAGGAGCGCGACCGCGGCCGGACGATCCTCCTGTCGAGCCACATCCTCAGCGAGGTGGAGAGCCTCTGCGACCGGGTCAGCATCATCCGCCGGGGACAGACCGTCGAGACCGGCTCCCTGGCCGACCTGCGGCATCTGACCCGTACCAGCGTCGCCGCCGAGCTCGCCGCCGCGCCGAACGGCCTCGCCGCCCTCCCCGGCGTCCACGACCTGGACGTCCAGGGCCGGCGCGTCAGGCTCCAGGTCGACACCGACAAGCTGGACGCCGTCCTGCGCTCGCTCACCGAGTCCGGCGTGCGCTCGCTGACCAGCACCCCGCCCACGCTGGAGGAGCTCTTCCTCCGCCACTACGCACCCGAAGAGGCGATGTCGCGATGACCGCCGCCCTGGCCGACGCCGACCCCGCGTACGCCTCGCGAACCGGCGGACGCCGTCAACTCGCCGGAACGGGCGCGCTGTTGAGGCTCGCCCTGCGTCGCGACCGCGTCATGGCCCCGGTCTGGGTGCTGATCGTCGTCATGCTGGTCGTGTCGATGCCGGGCGCCCTGGAGGGCGTGTACGGCACCGCGGCCGAACGGGCCGACGCGATGCAGAAGATGAACGACAACTCCTCGATGCGCGCCCTGTACGGCCCGGCCTTCGGGGACTCCCTCGGCGCGCTCACCGCCTGGCGCATGGGCTGCTACGGAGCGGTCCTCGCCGCCGTGATGAGCCTGATCATCGTCGTGCGCCACACTCGCGAGGAGGAGGAGACGGGCCGTCAGGAGCTGCTCTCCGCCGCCATGGTCGGGCGGCGTGCGCCGCTCACCGCAGCGCTGCTGGCCGCCTTCGTCGCCGACGCGGCCGTCGGCCTGCTCGTCGCCGCCGGACTCGCCGGGCAGGGCACGGCCGGAGCGCTCGCCCTCGGGCTCGGGATCGCCGGGGTCGGCATGCTCTTCGCCACGGCGGCGGCGATCGTCGCGCAGCTCACCGAGAGCGCACGGCTCGCCAAGGGCGCGACGGCCGCGCTGCTCGGGGCGGCCTTCGTGCTGCGGGCGGCCGGCGACTCGGGGACCGCGGACGGATCGTCCGCGCTGACCTGGGTCTCGCCGCTGGGCTGGCAGGAGAACCTGCGCCCCTTCGCCGGCGAACGGTGGTGGACGCTGGTGCTGATCGCCGCGGCGATCGTGCTCCAAGGGGCCCTCGCGTACGCCCTGGCCGGCCGCCGGGACGTCGGCATGAGCTTCCTGCCGACCCGGCCGGGGCCGGCGCGGGGACGGATCGCCACGGCCGGCGGGCTGGCCTGGCGGCTCCAGCGCGGCGCGGTGCTCGGCTGGGCGGCGGGCTTCCTGCTCGCCGGGGCCGTCTTCGGAGGAATGGCCGACGGCGCGGCGGACCTGGTCGGCGACAACGACCGGAGCCGCGAGATCATCGAGCGGATGGGCGGCCAGTCGGGTCTGACGGACGCGTTCCTGGCGACGATGGCCGGGCTGCTCGGCATGGTCGCGGCGCTGTACATCGTGGCCTCCGTGCTGCGGCTGCACGGCGAGGAGACCTCGCAGCGCGCCGAGCCGATCCTGGCGAACGCGGTCGGCCGCCTCCAGTGGGCGGGCGGACATCTGCTCATCGCCTTCGGCGGCGCGGCGCTGCTGATGACCCTGGGCGGCCTGGGCCTGGCCGTCGGCCACGGACAGGACTTCCTGCCGATCCTGGGCGCGTGCCTGGTGCAGCTCCCGGCGATCTGGGTGCTGGGCGCGGTGGCGGTCCTGCTGACGGGCGCGTACCCGAAGGCGGCGACGGCGTCCTGGGCGGCGGCGGGGATCTGCCTGGCCATCGGCTGGGTCGGCCCTGCGCTGGACCTGCCGCAGCCGGTGATGAGCCTCTCGCCCTTCGGCCACCTGCCGAAGCTGCCGGGCTCGGCGATGACCTGGACGCCGGTGCTGGTGCTGACGGCGCTGGCGGTGGGTCTGGTCGCGGCGGGGCTCGCGGGACTGCGGCGCCGGGATCTGCACAGCTGAGCGCGACCCCGCGTCGTACGTCTCCGGTCTCAGACCTGAGGTCCCCGATCTCAGACCTGAGGTCCCCGGTCTCAGGTCTGAGCCCTCCGGTCTCGCGCCTCCGGTCTCACCCTCACGTCTCGACGAGGAGCTCCTCGAGGCCCCGGATGACGAACCCGGGCTTGCGGCGCGGCTCGGCGGCCAGCCGCAGGTTCGGGGCGCCGTCGAGCAACGCCTCCAGGGACGCGGCGAGTTCGACGCGGGCGAGCGGGGCGCCGATGCAGTAGTGGATGCCGGCGCTGAAGGAGATGTGCGGGTTCTCGGGGCGGGCGACGTCGAAGTCGTCGGGGCGGTCGAAGACCTGCGGGTCCCGGTTGGCCGAGCCGAAGAGCAGCGCGACCTCGGCGCCGCGCGGGATCACGGTCCCGTCGATCTCGATGTCGTCGAGGACCCACCGCTCGAAGAGCTGGAGCGGGGTGTCGTACCGCAGGATCTCCTCCACAGCTGTGGACGACAGCGAGCGGTCGGCCCGCAGGGCGGCGAGCTGCTCGGGGTGGCGGAAGAGGGCCAGCCAGCCGTTGACGGTGGAGTTGACGGTCGCCTCGTGGCCCGCGTTGAGCAGCAGCACACAGGTGGAGATCATCTCCTGCTCGCTGAGCCGGTCGCCCTCGTCGTGCGCGGCGATCAGCGCGGAGATCAGATCGGCGCCGGGGCTCTTGCGCCGCTCGGCGATCAACTCCCGCAGATACGCGCTGAACTCCACGGACGCGGCCACCGCCCGGGCGGCCGTCTCCTCGGAGGGCTTCAGCTCGTACATCCCGCAGATGTCCGCCGACCACGGCCGCAGCGGCGCACGGTCGGCCTCGGGTATCCCCAGCATCTCGGCGATGACGGCGACGGGCAGCGGCTCGGCGACGTCGGCGAGCAGATCGCCGCCGCCTCGCTCGACGAGCCCGGAGACGAGATCCCGCGCCAGCTTCCGCACGTACGGCTGAAGCCCGCTGACCGTACGCGGTGTGAACGCCTTCGACACCAGCCGCCGGATCCGGGTGTGGTCGGGCGGCTCCAGATCCAGCATCCCGTGATCGTTGAGCGTATGGAACGGCTCATGCGCGGCGGGCGGCGCGGTCCGCCCGAACTCCTCATGGCTGAACCGCTGCGTATACGCCCGCCCCAGCCGCCGATCGCGCAACAGAGCGGACACATCGGCGTGCTGCGGCACGAGCCACTGCCCCGAGGGGGCGTAGTAGTGGACGCGGCCTTGGGAGCGGAGAGCGGCGTAGGCGGGATAGGGGTCCCGAAGGAAGTCAGGCGACCAGGGGTCGAACTCGTCCATGTCCCGACGCTACCGGGGGCGGGGGGTCTTCCCCACCCCGCCCCTTCCCGTGACTGGAGGCTCCGCCCCCAGACCCCCGGTACGGCCTCCGGCCGTGTCCTCAATCGCCGGACGGGCTGAGGACCGCAGCTGGGACGAGAGGCGGGTTCAACCGCGGAGGAGTTCGGCGACGTGGGCGTAGGAGTCGTCCGCGTAACCGGCCGCCATGCCCCGGCGCGCGATCTCATGGGCGGCGGAGATCACCGTGCTGTCGACGCCCCGGCTGCGCGAGGCCTCGAGGACATGGGACATGATCGCCGCCGCCGAGCGGAGGTTGGAGCCCCCGGCGGGGTAGCTGCCGGTGTCGACCTGCTCGGCGAACGCGTCGATCACGTCGGGCAGGAGCGCGGCGACGCCCTTGGCGTAGGGGGCCAGGTCGGATGCGGTGACGCCCTCGGACCCGGCGAGGGCGAAGGCGTGGACGACGCCGGTCAGCGCCGTCCAGAAGATGTCGAGCAGCGCGACGTCGTGCGCCCCCGCACGGCCCGGGTCCGTGCCCAGGTGCACACAGGCGCCGCCGATGGCGCCGAGGGTGTCCCGGTGGCGTTCGTACAGGTCGGCCGGACCGCTGTGGAGGACCAGGGTGGACGGGCCGCCGACGAGGTACGTCGGAACCATGATCGCGCCGTCGAGATAGCCGATACCGTGCGCGTCGGCCCACTCGGCAGTTGCGCGGGCGTCGTCGGGGGTTCCGGCGGTGAGGTTGACCAGGGTCCGGCCCTTGAGCGCGGCGGCGTGCGGGGCGACGACGGCACGGACGGCTTCGTAGTCCAGCACGCAGATCACCACGAGGTCGCTCGCCGCGATCGCCTCCGCGGCGGTCCCGGCCTCGACGGCGCCGTTCTCCACCAGGCCGTCCGCCCGGCCCGGAGTACGGTTCCAGACGGTTGCGGAATGGCCCGCGGCCAGGAACGCGGAGACCAGGGCTTGGCCCATCGGGCCCAGGCCGAGAACGGTGACGGGGGAAGCAGACATGGGGAACTCCGAGGTCGTGACGGCGACCGATCCGCACACATGCGGGATGGGTGTGGCCGTCGGGGTGTTCGAGGGCAAGTGGAAGTCGTTCGTCATGTGGGCGCTCTCCGAGCGTCCGCGCCGCTTCGGGGAGACCAGGCGGCTGGTCACCGGCATCAGCGAGAAGGTGCTGACCCAGCAGCTCCGGGAGCTCCAGGCCGACGGGATCGTGCACCGGGAGGACTACGACGAGGTGCCGCCCCGGGTCGAGTACTCGCTGACCGAACGGGGCCGTCGGCTCTACGAACTGCTGGAACTGCTCTCCGCCTGGGGTCGGGACCACCTGGCCGTGAGGACAGGGGCGGTATCGGACGACGGGCTTGGCGCGCCTCGACAAGACTTCCCGGTCGCCGGCCCTTGATCAAGTACGTACCTTCAGGTACGTACGCACGTCGGCCGGCCGGCTTGGCGTCCGCGGCCCCGGCTCAGTACGCCGACGGCTGGCGACGGGTCGACCGGCCGCTCGCCAGGTGCGAGATCCGGTGGGACAGCGGGCAGCAACGAGCACTAGACGACCAGCACACTCGGTTCGCCTGCCCGCCAGCGCCCCGCGGCGATGAGGTGCTCGACCACCCGGCGGACTTGGACCGCGGTGACCTCGGCAACGTCGTCCTCGGGCCCCAGCCTCACGGCGTCGAGCAGTTGGCTCCAGGAGGTGCGGCCCGATTCGAGTGCGGCGACGAACGAGTACGGCCAGCCCGGGATCATCAGGTGGTGGCCGCGGCCGAAGGTACGGCAGAACAGCCGGTCCGCGCTGCACTCGGCGTCGGGCCGCAGCCAGTTGCTCGCATCCACCGCCAGGACCAGCCGGCCACCGGCCGCCCTCGGCTGGAACAGTGCGGCCAGCGTCCGCCGCAGCTGCCCGACGTGGATCCGGCCCCGGTTGAGAGCGTCGTAGAGCACCGCCGTGGCCACGGCGGTGCTCGGCCACTAGTGACAGCTCCACCGGCGACTTCACCGGCCCGTCCGCACACGGCAACGCGTCCGCGAGCTCGAACAGCTCAAGCGTCGACCGGTCAGGCAGGCGTAGAAGTCCTCCCGGAGCGTGACGCCTCCGCGAACGCCTCCCTGCGGGCATCCTGGCGCGGCAGAGTCATCTTCACGACCTTCGTGCTGGTCCGGTGTGTCCTTGGTCAGGTTCGGCGAATACCCAACCCGGTGACCATGGTCGAGCTGACCTTCGAGGCCACGACAGAAACCACAAGGTCACGCGATGGCGAAGGTCCACTGGCGGTAGGTGCTGGTGTCCGCGGGGCCGATCTTGAGCGGGGAGCCGGAGCTGGCCCTGCCGCCGCCGTCGAGGAGCAGGCCGGTGGCTCGGTTGGCGATCGTGCAGATGCCGTGGCCGTGGTCTGTGATCAGCCATTGCTGGCCGTGTGCGCCGCTCCAGGCCTGTTGCTTGGGTTTGCCGCCGCTGGTGGTCCCGGTGGCGTCGACGACCAGGCCGTTGGTGCGGTTGACGAGCCGGTAGCAGCCGTTGCCGAGGTCGCGGGCGTGCCACTGGAGGTTGGTACTGGCTCCCGGGTTGTAGACCTTGAGGGTGGAGCCGGCCGGGACGGCGCCTCCGCCGTCCATCACCAGTGCGTTCTTGACGTTCTGGACCTGGAACCAGGTGTCGGTGTCGAGGATGACCCTGAGCGAGGCGATCTTGTCGTTGGCGCCGATCGCGCGAAGGTCGGCCGTGTCGGCGGTGAAGGTCCAGGAGGTGCCGGTGAAGTCGTCGCCGCTGTAGCCGACGGCCCGGTACCCGGGCGGGACCTGGAGCGAGGAGATGCTCCGGGCCGGGAGTCCGGCGCTCTGGAGCCGGGCCGGGGTGTAGCTCCCGAGGGGCAGTTCGGCGAAGGCCCCGCGGTGGTCGACGTCCTTGAAGGCGGTGACCCGGGTGGTCGGCGTGAGCCGCGGGATGCTTCCGGAGAAGGTGAGCTTGAGGGTGTAGGCGGCAGCCGCGAACGGGGGGTCCGCAGGAAGCGGGACGTGCAGGCCGCCGGTGTCCTGGGCCCAGCCGGTGAGGGGGGTGGTCTGGCCGGCGCCCGGGCCGAGGAGCTGGACGGAGGCGAGGGTGGCGAGGTCGATGCGGCGGGAGGTGAGGGTGGTGCTGGTGAATTCGTCGGCCGGCCAGCCGAGGGCGGTGGCGTACAGGACGGTTCCGGCCTTGTCCCGGGTGAACCGGATGTCCTGGGGGGTACCGAGGACCGGTTCGAAGAACGATCCGCCGCCCATCCTGGTGGGGCCCTCACCGAAGTCGCTCCAGGCACGGGTGTCGTACACGGCTGCGCCGAACCGGCCGAGATGGTCGCCGATGGCGAGCAGGACGTCGCGCTGCGCCTGGGGGATGGCGCCGTCGGCCATGGGGGCGATGTTGAGCAGCATGGTGCCGCCCTTGCTGATCCGGTCGACGAGGGCGTGGATCAGCTGGGCGGTGCTGTAGTAGCCGATGCCGGTGGTGTAGCACCAGCTGGAGCTGCTGACGGAGTCGTCGGTCAGCCAGTACGGTTCGCGCAGGTCGATGGGCCCGCCGCGTTCGTAGTCGTAGACCGCGCCGCCGCCGTCTAAGCCGTCCTTGTAGGTGGCCACGACCTCCTTCCCCCAGCTCGCGGCCTGGTTGTAGTAGTAGGCGAGGAAGTTCAGCCGCTGCTGTTCGTCGATCATGGCGAGTTTGAAGTCCTGGTAGATGATGTCCGGCTGGGACCGGTCGATCACCTCCTTGAGCTTGTCGTACCAGAGCTGGTTGGACGCGGTCGTCCCCAACTGGCCGTACAGCTTCTTCAAGCTCGGGTCGGACTGGACCGGCACGTCCGCGAAATAGCCGTTGGCGTGGTAGGCGTGGTGCATGGAGACCAGGAGCCTCATGCCCTGGTCGCGGATCGCGTCGGTGAAGAGCCGCAGCAGGTCGAGCTTGGGGCCGCGGGCGGCGGAGTTCCACTCGTTGACCTGGCTGTCCCACATCGAGTAGCCGTCGTGGTGCTCGGCGACGGGCCCCGCGAAGCGGGCGCCGGCGGCTCTGAAGAGGCGCGCCCAGTCTGCGGGGTCGAAGCTGCCGCCCTGCGAGGCGAGCCTGGGAGCGAACTGGTGACGGTTGCCGGTCCGGTCCGTGCCGCCGTCGATGAAGAAGTGGTACGGCCACGCGGCCGGTTCGCCGAAGGTCGCGATGTGGTGCTTGTTGACGGGGGTGCCGGCCCGGTACATGTTGCGCGGATACCACTCGCTGCCGAAGGCGGGGACGCTGAAGGCGCCCCAGTGGAAGTAGATGCCGAACTTGGCGTCCTGGAACCACTCGGGAGCCGGGTTGTGCCGTTTCACCGACGGCCAAGTCGCCCGGTAGGGCCCGGACGCCGCGTGCGCCGGGGCGGCGTCGAGGAAGCGGCTGAGGCCGGCGGTGGCGGCGACGGCTGCGCCGGTGAGGACGCTGCGGCGGGAGAGGGGCATCGGTCTGCTCCTTCAGAGGGTGTCCGGACCTGGGCATCGCGGGAGGGGGCCGCCCGCGGGGGCCGGAGCGGATGGAGCCCGGCGTCGGTGGGCGCCCCCTGAGGGGGTCGCGTCAGCGTGCGGATGGTGCCGTCGTCACAGCAGTCGTGGCCGGTGCCGCTGCGGGTGTGGCACCAGATCGATCTCGGCGGTGGTGGATCCGCGGGCGTACTGCTCAGTGCGGAGGGATCGTTCTGGCGCCGTTCGCGGAGGCCGGTGGTGGGCGGCGGAGCGGCGGGGCCGTCTCCGTGGACGGGAAGCGGACGGTTGCGGTCGCGGCCGGGGCTGAGCCTGGACCGCACCGTAGGACCGTTTGCGGACCGAGTCAACGCAAATGACCAAATATGGATCACTTGATCATATCTTGGTTGACTCGGTCGGATTGAACTGGGCCGACCGCGCTTCGGGCCTGTGGCTCCACGCGGGCCCCGAGGTCCTCCCACTCGCCGCCGACCCCCTTTCGAGCGGCCTGCACGCCGCCCGGGCGCCGCCCCGGCCCCACCGGACGCCCTCCCGCCTGCGGCGGGTTCGGGCGCCCGCTCGCGTTCACCCCGGAGGTCGAGCACAGGCTTCCGTGCGCCCGCCCTGCTCCGCGCCGGCCGGAAGTGCTGCGGTGATCCCGCCCCACCGGAGACCACCACCACACCCTGACTGGCTACGCTCGCCTCCCTGCGGCGGCGACCCGGTCGGTGGCCGTGTACCGCGAAGGCAATGCCTACGCGTTCTGCCGGGAGGGCACTGCGGACAGGTATCGAACCGCGGCTGGCCCGGCCGCTCGCCGAGGACGCGCGCCGGCCCTGGGAACGCCCAGCCCAGCCGAACAGGCCTACCCCAGCCCCGGTCAGGCGGGGGTTCAGGAACATCCGCCCGACCTTGCCCTGCCCGGCCCGTGTCCCCAAACCCACCCGGGGCAGGGCGCGTCAGCCCCGCCTCGTACGCAAAGCCCCGCCCATCCGCCACGGGGGAACGGCAGACGGACGGGGCGGTCTGTGAGCTAGACGGTTGTCCTGTACCGCGCCCAGCGATGTGAGGCGTCCATCATTCGCGCCGTCCAGTCGTTCGGGGCGGCGCCCCCGATTTCGTCCCAGACGTTCGCGTTGGCCAGAGCGAAAGCCGTGACCCCCGCGATGGGGGCGCTCTGCCACGCGGGAACTCGTGCCGCCCACTGTTCAGCGGAAGCCGGATCGTGCCCGCCGGCGGCGATCAACCAGATGACCCAGTATCCCGCGTCCAGCCATGCTGCTCCACGGGTCGCCCATGCCCAGTCAACGAGATGCGCTGTCACGTCCACGAGCACGTTGGCATTGTTCAGGTCCGTGTGAAGAAGCGAGTCCCCGGTGAAGTAGTCGAGATCTCCCGGGCTTGCCGCGTACTGCTCAAGCCGTTGTTCGGCGTGACGAAGCTCAATGTCCGGACAAGCCACTTCTCCCAAACGAACAAGCGCGTCGGCCACCTTCGGAAGATCAGCAGAACCAGCCGAGTAGTCGGCGTGGTGACCGTCCAGAGCCTCGAAGGCCAGTAGGTCCCACCCTTCCCGTTCCTCACGCCACAGCAACGCGGGAGCGATACCGCGGACGAAGGGGTTCACTTCGGCTTCACGGCGCTGTGTCCAGACGCGCCGGTGATCCTTTCGGAGCCCCTTCACATAGCAACCGCCCAATTCGGAGAACACGCGTACGGCAATCTCGCTGTTGAATCCTTCCGCCACAGATTCGATCTTCTGTACCGGACCAGTGTGTTCAGAAATGACGGCCAGCACGGTTGCCGGCAGATCTTCGAGAGCCATACGCGTCGTGGCCACGAGTCCTCACACTTCTATCGGTCACCGGGGCGGACCCCACGACGTGTGAACGCCGTAGGGCCCGCGCTGGGTGCGGTCACTGGTACGGGTTGTCTTCTCCACACCCGGAGGCGGAGCCGGACGCGAGGGCTTCCACGTCACTGACAATGATGACGCCTTCCGGCTCCGGACTTGCCGACCGGACGGGTGCCGGTCCGGTGCTCAGCGTCTCCGGTCGGGGCGTGATCTCGACTGCTACAGCGGTCATTCTGCTGACTCCTTGTCTCCGTGCTGACAGTAGGTGTCCAGTGGTGCCTCCGCGGTCTGGTAAGCCTTTGCCATCGGTCGGCATACGCGGCAGGTACCCGACAGTGCGCAACCGGTACAGCCACCAGTGCGAAGCATTTGGGCGTCTGCGACAGCGGGCAGACGCGTGAGACCGGCAAGACCCTCGACCATCAAATTGATGGGTCTCTCTCGGCCGATCTTGCACATGGTTGCGAAGCCGTGGGGGTCCACGTGAAAGAAGGTGTGTCCCGCCGGGCAGCCCGCGAAGACTGCGGACTTGTCCAGATAACCCGGCGCCTGCGCGGACAGGGGGTCCGGGTCACCCGTGTAGGTGGGCGAGATGCTCCCGAACTCTTTCCATGCCACGGCGAACTCGTCCGCCATGGTCCGCATGGCCTCAACCTCATGGACATTGTGCTTCGTGACGATCAGGGTGAGGTCAACGGCAACGCCGGCTTCCTTCGCCGCCACGAGCCCGTTCTTGACCCTCTTGAAGGCGCCCTTCGTCCGGGTCAGAGAATCGAAGGTGTCAGGGGACGCGCCGTAGAGCGAGACCGTCACCTTGTGCGGGGGCATGGCCATGAAGAGTTCGAGCATGTCCGGACGGTGCAGCCGTGACCCGTTGGTGAGCACTTCGATCAACGTGCCCATGCTGTACGCGTGCTCGTAGACGGCGCGGAAGTCCGGGTCAATCATGGGCTCACCCCCGGTGAACTGGAGCCACAGGACTCCCGCGTCACGGAGGATGGTCAGGAGCCGGTGTTTCTCCTCAAGGGGCAGACCCTGAAACTTCCGTTCCGGCAGGTAGCACATTTCGCAACTGAAGTTGCACCCCTTGTTCAGCTCCCACGTGGCACGGCTGTAGCCAGAGCCCGTGATCGGTCGCACGAGCACGGCACGGTCGCTCCGCTGTCCGCCGAGATCCACGCCCCATGCCTTACGTGCTTGCTCCACGAGCCACGCGGGAACCGGCCACTTGCCCGCCACCGCTTCGGACAGCTCTTGGTACATGACGCCGGGAATCTGCATACCCGCCCGTGCACCCGGTCGCGCCACGACGAACTTCTCTTCCTGGGGACTTGCGATGACTTCGTGCATGGGTCCTCCGGGTTCCAAGGGGTCCGTCCAGGACGAGGGCTTATGGGGGCTACGCATGGGCGAGCACACCGGGGAACGGGGTGGGTGCAGGAACGGCCAAAGGGCGAGCGGTGAGCCCGTACCAACCGGTCTCGTCGCGCGCAACGAACTGGAAGGCGAGACCCTCCGCGAGCTGGCGCAACGCGTCGTCCTGGTGGCTGTTGTCGTCGGCCCATGCGCGAAGCTCGGCGGGTGCGTCCCGTTCGGCGTGCGTCACCGGTTGAAGCGCGAGGGGCGGAATCCAAGCGGCGTACGGGTCCGGGTCAAGCGCTCCCGCGCATCGGAGAGCTTGCCCGCGTAGCCATCGGAGCGCGAGCCGACGGGACGGAGCGACGACCCCGCCGAGATAGACCGTCGTCGCGGCATCGCCTGCGTACACCTCGGCGACGTACTCGACGTCGGTCATAGAGCACGCTCGCCGTTGCCGGGCTGGACGAGGCTCCGAAGCCGGTCGGCTGCCGCTGCCATCTCTTCCAGCTCGGTTGCGCGTCCTGCGTGCCGCTCGGCAATCGCAGCGTCCAGCCCCGCGAGGAACACCGCGCGGTACGCGGGGTCCGATTCGATGCGTTGCAGCTCGGCGAGCGGCTGGTCACGCTCGGGCGGGTGCGGGGTGAGTGCCCACATGAGCCGGGGGAAGCGCCGCCGTAAGTGGACTTCCGCGGCGCCTGCGGCCAGGACGAGTCGGACCGGTAAGAGCGTCATGCCACTTCCCCCCGGCTTCTTGCGTTCTCTCGCGCGGTCTTGGCGCTGAGGCGCTCGGCGGGGGTGGCAAGGCGGACATGCTCGGGCTCGGCTTCCCACTCGGGGCCACCCTCTATCGGGCGGAGCATCCAGTACGGGCCGGCGAGCCCCCGGAACTCTCCGGTGCGGCTGTCGTGCCCGGTGTCCACCAGCACGGTTCCGACTTCTGGGGCAGTCATGGGCGGGGCTCCACAGCATCCCGCGATGCCGGAACCGGCGCGGTCGCCAGGGCTTTGAGAGAACTCGTCTCCAGCCAGATTCCGGCTGCGGCGTCGTACAGGGCACGTCGGCGCGTGACATGTGCGGGGCTTCGGTTCATGGCCTGGTCTCCCGTGCGTTCCCGTGGGGGCGGAGACTCGACCGTAATTCCATGACAGCCCGTCAGACCACGTGCCGTTCGTGATAGTTCGCTCTAAGTGACGGAAGAACTACCATGCTCCGTGGTGGTTACTCGTAGACCCCCAGATAGGAAGCCATGTCGCGCATCTCGGTCGTGAGTGTCCGTTTGCGTGACTTGAGCACGTCACCCATGACGTAGCGCGCCAGCGGCTGATGACGGAGCCATGCGGCCGATGTGCTCCGGAGCCCCACCAGCTCGGCCATGGCGTCTCCGTGCGAGCCGAGCCGGACATGGGCTTGCGCCACGTCTAGGCGGTGCCTACCCCAGTTCGGGGCTGTCGGCCTGCCAAGGTTCTTGAGCGCCTTGCTTCCCAGCACTCCTTCGTCTGCGCGCCGAAGCACCCCACGAGAGTCTCCGACCAGCGCCAGGTCTTCCGTCGCCTTCATCTCAGCCGTGACCGGGCCGAACCCGCCCCAGTGGTTCGGGAAGCTGTTGTGTTCCCGCGCGAGTCCGCTTGCCGCCGTTCCAGCCATACGGCGCGCTTCCGCGGCCACGTCGGGCCGGTTGTTCCGTACTGCGCTGGACGCGACACGGAGCCATAGTTCACCCCACACGGCGAGCTGTCCGACGGTGGCGGTAGACAGACGCGGTTCCATGGCTTCGGCTGTCTGAGTGGCGAGCGCTTCGCTTTCGTCGAAGCGGTTCTGCCGTAGCAAGAGCCAGCACATGCCGACGATTCCGGTTCCGGCGGTCAGAGGCTGGTTCGTCTCGCGACCAAGCCGGATGGCTTCGGCGAGCGAGTGATAGGCCAAGTCGTATTGCCGTACCTGTGTCAGGTACTTGCCGGCCAACAGCAACGAGTGCGTTCGGGCGACCAGCGCGGACCGCTTGTCCTCTTCGCCTTCCGCACTGGCGGCGGTCACCTCGGACTCACGCAGGAGGGCGGGCAGCTTACGCGCAACCGAGTCGTACCGGTCGGCCCAGTACAGGGTGTGGCACTCCCCGATGCGTCGGTGAAGCTCGTCAAGGTCTGTGGGCTGCCCCGAGACGACAATGGGGGCATCAAGTCCAACCGGAGGCATAAGCGCCTTCCGAAGCTCCACCAGGGACCGCCGGGTCCCCTCGTCGCCCACTACGGGTTCGGGTACGTCGGTCACGAACAAGGCACTCGTATGCACCCCGAGAGTACGAGCGAGCGTGTGCAGCGTGTCCGTGCGCACGTCCCCGCCTTGCTCGATCTTCCGAACGGTACCGATGGACACCCCAGCGTCATCGGCCAGCTGTTCTTGGCTGAGTCCTGCCGCCCGCCGGTACCTGCGGAGGTTCTGCGCGAGAGCGGTTGCCATCGTGTCCCCTTCCCTCACTTCCAAGGTACGCCGAACGGGGCTGCAACAAGTAAGTACCCGCGCCATCTTGACAGAACCCAGAAGCCACCGTTATGACGATGCCGGACCGCTCGCTGATGTCCTACGTCGCCATGATCGAACAGCTTCGAAGGGGCGCCCCGTGACGACCGAAGACCCGCAATGGTTCACCTCCTCCTACAGCGGCAACGGCGGCCAGTGCATCCAGGTCGCCACAAACCTCGTCGCCTCGCGCGGCGTGGTCCCCGTCCGTGACTCCAAGAACCCGAGCGGTCCGGTCCTGGACCTCCCCGCCGGATCGTTCGCGACCTTCGTCGCAGCGGTGCGGACCGGAGAGTTCGGCGCTGTCTGACCACTCGACCAACCCGCACCAGTCCACGGCAGCCCCATCGTGCTACGTCACGGTGGGGCTTCGCTGTGCCCACAACACGCCAGCGCGAACTTCGACAGGGCGGAAGGTTCAACTGACCTGCGGTGATTGACAGTTTGAGCCACCCCGCGGGTAAAGCATGGGTAAAGCGTGGCTGAAGCTGCGGGATCCCCTGCCCGCCTCCCTGTCCTCCTCCGTAGAAACCGCCGAGAACGCGCGGGCAGGGCGAGGGCGCTGGGGATCCTGCGTCCCTCTCCTCCGCACCGCGTGCGAACTACGAGGAGCCCCCACAGATGAAGCTCACCAAGTTGGCGCTCGCCACAGCTCTGGGCGTTGGTCTGGTCGCATCCGGCCTGTCCATCGCATCCGCGTCCCAGGACACGTCGGGCGCCGGATCCGGGCAGTCGGCGGCGACCGACCTCTACACCGTGGGCGGGGACGACAAGGCCAACACCGACGCGTTCATCCAGGCCGTGCTGAAGTCAGCCCTGGCGAAGAAGGAGAACGCGGGGAACGCGACGAAGAGCGCGAACGCCACCGTCACCGTGACCTACAGCACCAAGGAAGCCCCGACCTTCCGCAAGCAGATCAAGCGCAGCGCCGCCATATGGAACGCGGCCCTGGACAACGTGGAGCTGAAGGAGGGCAACAATCCTGACTTCACCTACCGCGAGGGCAATGACTCCCAGGGGTCGTACGCGAAGGTCGAAGGCAACGGCAAGGGCTTCATCTTCCTGGACTTCACGCAGAACAAGGAGTACAACTCCACCCGGGTCACCTCGCACGAGACCGGTCACATCCTTGGTCTGCCGGACAACCGCACGGGCGAGTGCTCGGATCTGATGTCCGGCGGCTCCGCGCCGGCCGATTGCGACAACGCGAAGCCCAGCGAGGCGGAGGCCGACGAGGTCGACCGGCAGTGGGCTGAGGGCGGCCAGAGCCAAGACCCGTGGGACCAGTGGCTCCCCCGCGGCTGACCGCTGATCCACGGAATCCGGCGCTACTGACCACCGAGGACCGCACCAGTTCACAGCCGGGGGGAGGGCACATATTCAGCCCGTGGGGGTCCCCCCGGACGAAGTCTGGGGGATCTTGAGGCGCGGGGTCCGGGGCAGCGCCCCGGCGGGCAGGGCGCTCAGCCCGGTGTCACCAACCTCGCCTCGTACGCGAACACCGCCGCCTGCGTCCTGTCCCGCAGCCCCAGCTTCACCAGCACCCGGCTCACATGCGTCTTGATCGTCGACTCCGCCACCACCAGATGCGACGCGATCTCCGCGTTCGACAGGCCCTGGGCGATCAGGACCAGGACCTCCGTCTCGCGTTCCGTCAGGTCGCCGACCTGGGCCAGGGCCGGGGGGCGGGGGGTCTGGGAGAGCTTGGAGAACTCGGTGATCAGGCGGCGCGTCACCGTCGGGGCCAGCAGTGCCTCGCCCGCCGCCACCACCCGTACGCCGTCCGCCAGCTGGCGCGCCGACGCGTCCTTGAGCAGGAAGCCGGAGGCTCCTGCGCGCAGCGCCTGGTAGACGTACTCGTCGAGGTCGAACGTCGTCAGCACCAGCACCTTGGACTCCGCGTGCGACGCCGCGATCTCGCGCGTCGCCTCGATGCCGTTGAGCTCCGGCATGCGGATGTCCATCAAAACGACGTCGGGGCTCAGTTCGGCGACCTTGGCGACCGCCTCGCGGCCGTTGACCGCCTCGCCGACCACCTCGATGTCCGGCATCGCGTTCAGCAGGACCGAGAAGCCCTCGCGGACCATCATCTGGTCGTCCACGATGAGTACGCGGATGGTCATGCGGTCTCCTCGGCTTCGACGACGGGTATGAACGCGGTCACTTCGTACCCGCCCTCCTCCGTCGGCTCGGCGGTCATCACGCCGTTCAGCATGGTCACACGCTCCCGCATGCCGGTTATCCCGTGCCCGGCCCCCGGCGACGCCTTGACCAGGCCCCGCGCCGGGGTGTTCACGATACGCAGACCGAGGCCGCCCAGCACATAGCCGATCTCGACCTTCGCCGACGAGCCCGGCGCGTGGCGCAGCGCGTTGCTCAGCGCCTCCTGCACGATCCGGTACGCCGACAGCTCCACGCCCTGCGGCAGTTCGCGGACCGCGCCAGTGATCGTCTTCTCCACCTCCAGGCCCGCCTCGCGGACGTTGGAGAGGAGGTTGTCTATGTCGGCGAGGACCGGCTGGGGCGCGTCGGGGGCCTGGTAGCCCTCCGCCCTGACGACTCCCAACACCCGGCGCAGCTCGGTCAGCGCTGCCACCGCGTTCTCCCGGATCGTGGCGAAGGCCTGCTCCAGCTCGGGCGGCGGGTTCTCCACGCGGTAGGGCGCGGCCTCCGCCTGGATCGCGACGACCGACATGTGGTGGGCGACCACGTCGTGCAGCTCGCGGGCGATGGTGGTGCGCTCCTCCAGCAGCGTGCGCTTGTCGCGCTCGACGGCCGTGACGGTCTGCTGCGCGGCGACCTCCTGCTCCTTCTCCCGGCGGACGTGCACCACCGTGACGGCCAGCAGGGAGAGCGCGGAGAGGAAGAGCATGGGCGGGGCGTTGGTGACGTAGTCGCGGCTGAGGAAGGCCTCCGAGAACATCGCGTACACCGCGGTGAGCAGCCACATCCACACCGCGGTGCGCGGCCGCGTGCGCAGCGCGACCACCGTGATCACCACGAGGTGCGCGCCGAAGGAGCTGGCCGACCACGGCCAGCCGTCCCAGTAGTTGGCGAACCCCGCCACCACGGGCGTGGACAGCAGCGAGAGCCAGAACGCGGCGACCGGCCTGACCAGCGTCAGCAGCACCGCGGCGGCCGGCACGAGGCCGGTGACGACGAACGTCAGGTCGCCCGCGCCGGAGAAGTAGCCCATGAGCAGCACGATCAGCGCGCATCCGGCCACCAGAGCGTGCGGAGTCCGCCCGGCCGCCTCGCGCATGCGGCGGGGCAGGCGGCGGGTGATCGGGCCGTCGGTCTTCATCCGGGGCAGCAGCCGGTATTCCAGCGGGTCATGGAGCAGTTCACGGCGCAGGCCGCTGACGGCGTCCATGGCCAGGCGGAACTCGGGGCTGCGGCTCTTGCCCTCGTGCGGGGTCGGCGTCTGGTTCACGCTGTCCAAGGTAGGCGGCGGAGCGAGCGCGGTCGTCATCAGCGGTACGGATCCTGCCGCGTCCGCCTTGAGTACTATTCGTCCCGCTCCGCCCCGCCGCCCCACGGTGTTCCTCCAGGTCAGGGCCGGAACGCCGCCGCGTTCTCGCGGGCCCACTGGGCGAACGTCCGGGCCGGGCGCCCGGTGACCCGCTCCACGGTGTCCACCACGTTCTTCCCCTCCGGCGGGGTGTCCCGGTAGACGTCGATCAGGAACTCGATCACGTCCTGCGGATGGCCCGCGGCCGCCCACCCCTCGCGGGCCTGCTCCTCGCTGAGCTCCACCAAGCCGATCTCCCGGCCGCGGGCCGCCGCCAGAGCGTCCACCTTGTCCTTGAGGCTCAGCGACTGCGGGCCGGTGATCAGGTACTCCTGGCCGCCGTGGCCCTCCTCGGTGAGCGCCACCGCCGTGACCGCGCCGATGTCCCCCTCGTGCACCATCGCGCTGAGCCGGTCCACGAACGGCTCGCGCACCTCGTCGTCGGCGCGGATCGCCTCGGCCCACTCCAGCGCGTTCGACATGAACTCCACCGGCATGACCACCGTCCAGTCCATCTCGCCGGCGCGCACCGCGTCCTCCAGCGGCGACGGGCCGCCGCCGTGCAGGACCGTGATCCGCCGCACCCCCGCCTTGTGCGCCAGCTCGACGATCTCCGGGCCGGTGGTCAGCTGGGCGAAGGTCGCGCCGCCGAAGGTGATCAGATGCGCCGCGGACACGCCCTCCAGCGCGGGCGCCACGCTCGCCGGGTCGGTGAGGTCGCCGCGCACGACCTCGACGCCCTCGGGGAGGCCGGCCTTCTCGGGGGTGCGGGTGAGCGCGCGGACGGCGTGGCCGCGGGCGAGCAGCTCGGCGACGATCTGCCGGCCGACGCTGCCGGTGGCGCCGGTGACGAGGACCTTCTGGGGGCGGTGGGTGTTCTCCGTGTGAGTCATGAGTCCACCGTAGGAAGCCTTGAGGTCAGCGACTGTCCTCAACTCCCGGCCGACCGCCCGCTGTCGGGGAGGATGGCCAGCGGTCGGGGAGCGATCGTCCGCCCCGGCTCAGTACCCGCTCAGCAGACGGGTCCCGCCCCGCTCAGTACCCGCTCGGCCTCACAAGTCCCGTCTCGTACGCGAAGACCGCCGCCTGCGTCCTGTCCCGCAGCCCCAGCTTCACCAGGATCCGGCTCACATGCGTCTTCACCGTCTGCTCCGCCAGCACCAGCCGCGTCGCGATCTCCGCGTTCGACAGGCCCTGGGCGATCAGCGAGAGCACCTCCGTCTCACGCTCGGTCAGGTCGCCGACGCGCGCCTTCAGCGGCGCCTTCGGCGCGCCCGCCGTGGCGCGCGAGAACTCGCCGATCAGCCGCTTGGTGATGTTCGGCGAGAGCAGCGCGTCGCCCGCCGCCACCACCCGTACCGCCTCGGCCAGCTGGCTCGCCGACGCGTCCTTCAGCAGAAAGCCGGACGCGCCCGCGCGCAGCGCCTCGTAGACGTACTCGTCCAGGTCGAACGTCGTCAGCACCAGCACCCTGACGTCCGGGAGGTCCGCGGTGATGCGGCGGGTCGCCTCGATGCCGCCGAGCTCCGGCATGCGGATGTCCATCAGCACGACGTCCGGGCCCAGTTCGGCGACCTTGGCGACGGCGTCCAGCCCGTGCACCGCCTGTCCGACGACCTCGATGCCGTCCTCGGCGTTGAGCAGCACCGTGAAGCCCTGCCGCACCATCATCTGGTCGTCGGCGATCAGGACCCGGATCGTCATGTCTGGTTCTCTCCGTTCACGGGAAGGAAGGCGGTCACTTCGTAGCCTCCGTCGGGGGTGGGGCCGGTGGCCAGATCGCCCCCCAGCATGGCGGCCCGCTCCCGCATCCCCAGCAGCCCGTGCCCGGCGCCCGGCGACGGCTGGGCGGCCCCGCGGCGCGCGGTGTTGGCGACGCGGACGCGCAGCCCCGGCAGGGTGTGGACGAGCTCTATCCGCACGGTCGATCCCGGCGCGTGCCGGATCGCGTTGCTCAGCGCCTCCTGCACGATCCGGTACGCCGACAGCTCCACGCCCGGCGTCAGCGCGCGGCGCTCGCCGTCGCTCTCGCAGCGGACGGTCAGCCCGGCGGCGCGGGCGTTGTCGACGAGGGCGTCGAGGCGGTCGAGGGTGGGCAGCGGCGCGTGCGGGGCCGCCTCGGCGGCCTCCGGGTTCTCCGAGCGCAGGACGCCCAGGACGCGGCGGAGCTCGGTCAGGGCGTCCACGGCGTTCTGCCGGATGCCCTCCAGGTTCTCCTTGAGCTCGGCCGAGGGGGCCTCGACCAGGTGCGGGGCGACCTGGGCCTGGATGGAGATCACCGACATATGGTGGGCGACGACGTCGTGCAGCTCGCGCGCGATACGGCTGCGCTCCTCCAGGACGGTGCGGCGGGTGCGCTCCTCCGCGGTGAGCACCTCCTGCGCGACGAGCCGGCTGCTGGCGACGCGCCGGCCGCGCACGGACGCGCCGACGACGACCGCGACGGTGAAGACCACCGCCCCGAGCGGCACGGACGTGACGTGCGGGTGGTCGCCCGTGATCAGCTCCATGAGCACGCCGACGAACACGCTGAGCACCAGCGCCTCGACCGCGACCCGGACCGGCGCCCGCAGGGCGAGCAGCAGCAGCACCACGGCGTGCCCGAGCACCCCCATGAACGTGTACGGCCAGGGTTCGCTCCCCATCCACAACAGCTCGCCCTTGAAGTCGGCGTACGACCTCGTGGCCAGGGCGGCGACGGCCACCACCGCCAGCGACATCCACACGGCGGGGACCGGACGGAACATCGCGACGAGGATCGCGGCCCCCTGGACGAGGGCGAGCACCAGCGCGAACTCGGCGGCCAGGAAGAGCGAGAGCTGCTCGGTCTGCGCGAGGGTGATCGGTATCGTGATCCAGGCCACCAGGACGTGCGGCAGCCACCGCAGCCAGCGCGGTCGGCTCAGCGGCAGCAGCGGATCGCGCGCGGTCGACCCCAGATCGGAGCGGAGCGCACGCCACACGTCGCGCGGCAGGCTCTTCGCGTCGAACGGGGTCTTCACGCCGTCAACCCTAGGCATGGGTCGCATGCTTCCTCTCACGGGCCCGCACAAGACGGCTTGCGCCTCGGGTCTTGCGCCGTCCCCCCTGTTCGTACGTGTGGAACGCCGCCCAGCACACGGCCAGCGCCAGCGCGAACACCGGCAGCCAGGCGAGCCGCGCGAGCACCCAGCCCAGCCCGTCGGGCACGGTGTGCAGTCCGGGCAGCGCCGTGCCCGCCAGCAGGCCGGTCGCCGTGACCGCCATCAACGCGGTCTGGTGCCACAGGAAGACCGTCATCGCGGAGAGGTTGACGAGCGCGACGGCCGCCCAGGCGGCGGGCCTGCGCATCGCCCGGCCGAGCGGGCCGCGCAGCAGCAGCGCCAGCCCGCACTGGGCGAGCCCGAACGCGACCGCCGCGAGGGTGGGCGGGTTGAGGTTGGAGATCCGCTCGCCGGGCACGCCGACCATCGACGCCGGGTAGCCGCACCACAGCACGAGCGCGACGGCCGCCGCGGCGCCGAGCGCGAGGAGCACCCAACCGGTGTGCCGGCCCGGCTTGTTGCGGACCCAGAGCGCGCCGAGGGTGTACGGGACGAGCCACCCGGCCGCCACGTTGATCCAGCCGAGCCACTGCGGGCCGCCGAACCCGAAGCGGACGAGGTCCACATGGAGCACGACGGCGAGCGGCCACAGCGGGCTGATCCGCGCGACGAGCGGGGTGGCCGCGGTCAGCACGGCGAAGACCAGCAGGAACCACAGCGGGGACACGGCCAGTTTGACCAGGGCCCGCGCGGTCTCCAGCTCCGCGCCCGACGCGAGCATCGCGGCCGCGGCGACCGTCCACAGAGCGAGGACGGCCGCGACCGGCTTGAACAGCCGGCAGAGCCGGGCGCCCAGCCACTTCCCGTACCCGTCGCCGCGGGCGCGGGCCGCGGCGTGGCTCTCCGCCCCGACCATCCCGCCGACCAGGAAGAACACGGCCAGCGTCTGGAACGTCCAGGAGACGGGGGCGAGGTGGGGCATGTGCTGGAGCGGGCTCGAGCCGCGCAGGGAGCCGCTGTCGAGGACGAGGGCGGTGACCAGCCAGTGCCCGAGGACGACGCCGAGGATCGCGAACGCGCGCAGGGCGTCGAGGGACCGGTCGCGGTGGGGCGGGGTGGCGGCCTCGATGCGCCGGACCAGCTCACGCATGCGCCTGCCCCCTCACGATGCGGGCGATGCCGGCGAGGGACTCGCTCCCGGGCCTGAGGTAGTCGCTGTGGCCGCCGTCCCCGGCGTCGAAGGACCGGGCGCCGAAGGCGGGGGAGACCGGGTCCGTCCCGAACCCCACCTCCGCGCCGAACAGCTCGACGCTGGTGTGCGGGACGTCCGCGATCCAGTCGTCGCCGCCCCGCCCGGCCCAGACCCGGGCGCCCGTGCCGAGCTCGGCGACGCTGTCGAAGCCGGTGCCGGGGCTGCCGTACAGAACGAGGTCGTCGACGTCGAGCCCGCGCGCGGCGTGCGCGCAGACGACCGAGCCGTACGAGTGGCAGAGCGCGGAGACCTCGGCGCGCGGGCTGTGCCGGCGCAGCTCCCGTACGAAGTCCCGCAGCGCGGGCGCCGCTCCCTCGGCCCGCTCCGGGGTCAGCGCGTCGGAGCTGATCGTGCCGGGGGTCTCGTAGCCGAGCCAGGCGACGACGGCGACGGACGGTCCGAGCCGGTCGTGGAGGGCTGTGGCGCCGGCGCGGAGGCGGCCGTAGGTGTCGATCGAGGTGTCGGCGCCGGGCACGAGGACCGCGATCCGCTCGGCCCTGCCCAGATCGCCGAGCACCTCGACGGTCCGTCCGCTGCCGCGCCCGTCGAAGGCGAGCAGCTGCCGGTCGGGGGCGGCGAGGGCGCGCAGACGGGATGCGCGCTTGCGGTCGCCGTGGTCCTCGGCCATCCGCGCGGCCTCGGCGGCGTTCTCCCGGTTGGCGGCGTACCGGCCCTCGGGGGTCGCCGACGCGCCGAACGCCACGGGCTGGGGCGCGGGCGTCTCGGGCCGGGCCGCCGCCGAGACGGGCACGGCCACGGCGGCGATGACGAGCGCGGCGAGCAGTCCACGGCGGAAGCGGTTGGTCTTCATGGCGTCGACGCTATGAACGACGGCGCCTAGTCGGCGTCCCGCCCGAGAGCCCACCTGCCGGGTAGCTCTCAAGTACTACAGGTATCCCCCGAAGTGACGGGCACTCATCTGCCGGGGGCGGCAACACTCGCCCTCACCAGGCGAGTTGTGCGATCTCCTCGAGTACTACGGCGCAGGCGTCGGCCGCCGGGTCGATCAGCGGGAAGTGGCCCACCTCCTCCAGGAGGGTCAGCCCCACCGTCTCCCCCGCGTCCGCGGCCGCGTCGACGTACGACTCGGCCACCGTATGCGGCACGACGATGTCCGTGCGCCCCTGCACCACCGTCGTCGCGATGCCCGTGGGCAGCAGCGCGGCCGGATCGACGTAGGCGCTGCGCTCCTTGAACTCGCTCTCGCCGCCGAGCAGTTGCACCACGGCCCCGTCGCACACGCCCAGCTCGACCGCCCGCGCGAAGTCCGCGATCGGCGCGAGCGCCACGACCCCGCGCAGCGCGGGCGGCGCGCCGAGGCGCCACGGGGAGCCGACGGGCAGGACGTGCCGGGCCGCGGCCCACAGCGCGAGCTGTCCCCCGGCGGAGTGGCCGGTGACCACGGTCCGCCGCGCATCCGCCTGCGGCAGCGCCTCGGCGACCAGCGCGGGCAGCGCGTCCATCGCGGCGGCGACGTCGTCGAACGTCTCCGGCCACCGCCCGGCGACCGGCCCGGTCCCGCCCTGCCGCGGGATCTCGCTCCCGCGCCGGTACTCGACGCTGGCCACGGCGAGCCCGCGCCTGGCGAGGAAGTCGGCGAACGGGGTCACATGCCCCCGGTCGTACGGCGCCCGCCACGCCCCGCCGTGCAGCAGGACGACGAGCGGGGCGCCGGCCTGTCCGCCGCGCGGCGCGTAGAAGTCGACGACCTGGTCGGGATGGTCGCCGTAGGCGAGGGTGGCGTCGGGCGCGACAGCGGGATGCGAGAAGACCGACTCGGCCTCGGCGGCGTCACGGGAGACGGGGTCCGGCATGCTGGTCCAACCTTCCCACTGGGTGGCGGAATCGACATGATCAGCGGGACGGTATCAGTACCGAGGGCCCCCGCCGGCCGCAGCCGGCGGGGGCCCGTGCACGTCAGTCCGCCGGCGTCTGCTCCGGCGCCTGCTCCGGCGTCTTGGCAGCGGGCGTCTCCGCCAGCACCTCGGCCAGGACCGCCGCCGCCCGCTCCACGTCCGCGAAGCCGACGTAGAGCGGGGTGAACCCGAACCGCAGCACGTCGGGCCGGCGCAGATCGCCGACCACTCCGCGGGCGATCAGCCGCTCCATCACCGCCTTGGCGTCTTCGCACCGCAGCGCGATCTGGCTGCCGCGCGCGGCGTGCTCGACCGGCGTCAGGGACGTGACCCGCCCCTTGGGCGCGTACGCCTCGACGCACTCCAGGAAGAAGTCCGTCAGCGCCAGGCTCTTGGCCCGCACCGACTCGACCGCCACCCCGTCCCACACCTCCAGCGCCGCCTCCAGCGCCAGCATCGACAGGATGTCGGGCGTCCCGACCCGCCCCCGCCTCGCGCCCTGGGCCGCCTCGAAGCCGGGGGTCATCGCGAACGGGTCCGCATGCGAGTTCCAGCCGGGAAGCGGGGAGTCGAAGGCGTCCTGGTGGCGTTCGGCGACGTACAGATACGCCGGCGAACCCGGTCCGCCGTTCAGATACTTGTAGGTGCAGCCCACCGCCAGGTCCACCCCATGGGCGTCCAGGCCGACCGGCAGCGCGCCGGCGCTGTGGCACAGGTCCCAGACCGCCAGCGCGCCCGCCGCGTGGACCGCCGCCGTCAGCGACGGCAGGTCGTGCAGCCGTCCGGTGCGGTAGTCGACGTGGTTGACCAGCGCGACCGCGGTGGACGGGCCGAGCGCGGCGGGCAGGTCGGCCGGGTCGACGGGGACGATCCGCTTGCCCGTCATCCGGGCCGCCGACTGCGCGATGTACCCGTCCGTCGGGAACGTCGTCGCGTCGACGAGGACGTCCGTGCGCGCCGGGTCGGCGTTCAGCCGGACAGCGGCCACCACCGCCTTGAAGACGTTGACGCTGGTGGAGTCGCCGACCACGATCTGCCCCGGCGCGGCGCCGACGAGCGGCGCTATCCGGTCGCCGATCCGCTCGGGCGCGGACCACCAGCCGCTCTCGTCCCACGAGCGGATGCGCAGCTCGCCCCACTGCCGCCGCACGACGTCGGCGACCCGGTCCGGCACATGGCTGGGCAGCGCGCCCAGCGAGTTGCCGTCCAGATAGACCGCCTCGTCGAGGGCGAACAGCTTGCGGAGCCCCGCCAGTTCGTCTGCGGCGTCCAGCGCCGCGGCCTTGTCGGCCAGCGCCTCAGACATGGCTGCGCGCCGTCCACAGCTCGGGGAAGACGTTCTTGCGGGCCCGCTTCTCCAGCCAGGCCACGCCCGCCGAGCCGCCGGTGCCCACCTTGGAGCCCATCGCCCGGCGGGTGGCGACCAGGTGGTCGTTGCGCCAGCGCCACACCAGCTCGCCGACGTCGGTGAGCGCCTCGCCGAGCCGGACCAGGTCGGTGTCCTGGTCCGCGCCGCCGTACACCGCGGCCCAGACCTTCTCGACCTGCGGGGAGGGCTCGTACCGCTGGGACAGATCCCGCTCGAGCACGGCGGACGGCACCGCCAGACCGCGCCGCGCGAGCAGCCGCAGCACCTCGTCGTACAGGCTCGGCTCCTGCAGCGCCTTCTCCAGCTCGGCGTGCACGCGGGGCGCGCCCCGGTGCGGCACCAGCATCGACGCGGACTTGTCGCCGAGCAGGAACTCCATCCGGCGGTACATGGCCGACTGGAAGCCGGAGCCCTCGCCCAGTGCGCTGCGGTACGAGTTGAACTGCGCCGGCGTCAGATGGGCCAGCGGCTTCCAGGAGGCGTTGAGCGACTCCAGCTCGTAGGTGCTGCGCTGCAGGGCGGCCAGCGCGACCGGCAGGTCGTCCTGCCGCAGGGCCTCGGCCGCCGTCTCCCACTCGTGGACGATGACGGTGAACCACAGCTCCATCACCTGGGTGGTGACCAGGAAGACCATCTCGCCCGGGTCGTCCGAGAGCGGATGCTGGAGGTGGGTCAGGACGTCCGCCTGGACGTAGTCCTCGTACGGAGTGGTGCCCGCGAAGTCCAGATTAGGGGCGGGGTCGTGTGACATCGCTGTCTCCTCGACGTGTCCGGGTAGCGGTCCGCCCCTTCCTGTCCGGTGTGGGAGCCCCGGTCCCCACCAGCATCATAAGCATGAGGTCCGGCGATCATCACAGGGTCGGGCCGGTGATGTACGTCCCGTCCTCGTCGTACGGCCAGGCATTGGAGACGCAGCCGTTCAGGCCCTTGATCTGCTGCATCATCACCGGCGCGAGCTTTCCCGCGCCGCCGCAGCCCAGATGGGCGCGGAGGCCGATCTCATGGCCGACCTCGTGGTTGATGATCAGATGCCGGTACTCGGCGGGCGCTCCCGCGAACGTCGGGGAGCCCAGCATCCAGCGGCGCAGGTTCACCACGACCCCGTCCACGGTCTCGCAGTTCAGCTCGCCGCCGGTGTCGAGGCCCTGCTTGCGGCAGAGCGCGTCGGCGGTGTCCGGGGTGGCGATCCTGATGACGAAGTCGGCCTTCTGGGACGCGGAGGCCAGCTGGAAGGAGCCCCTGCCGTGGGCGGCCCAGCCGCGCGGGTGGGCGAGGATCTGCTGGATCTCGGCGGCCGCGTCCTTCGCGGAGAGGTCGATGCCGTCCTCGACCTGGACGCGGTAGCGGCGCAGCGTGCCCTTGCCGGTCACGGCGCCGGAGGCGTCCGCGGTGACGAACGTGCCCTTCCCGGATTGGGGCACGTCGGGGGCGTTCCGGCGCTTGGACGGGGAGGGCTCCGGCTTGGGCTCGACCTCCGGCTCCTGCTCCGGCTCCGGCTCGGGATCGGGCGTCACGATCGCTCGCCCCTGGGAGGTCGGCGACGGGGTCGGCCGCGTCTTGTGCCGGGCCGCGTCGGTGGAGGACTCGACGCCCTGCCAGAAGGCGAGGGCGGCGCCTCCGGAGAGCGCCAGCACGGCGAGGGCCAGGCCGATCAGGAGCAGTCGGGTGGGCGGGCGGCGGCGGGAGGGGCCGCCGGTGCGTCTGCGGCGACCGGCGGCGCGTTGGGTCGAGGCGCGCTTCCCCAAGACTGATCACTCCTTCTTGGGCCCTTCACACCGGCCGCTCAGGTTCGATCGACAGTTCCGGTGGGGGTACGGACCAAAGGCCCGTACCCCCTCAAGGAGAGAGGAGATACGGGCCCTGGGTTCCACACCGGAGCGTCAGGTACCGGAATGCTGGCTACCGGTTAGCGCGGCGGGGAGTGCGGCGGGGAGGGTGCGCGGGGTTCAGCCCAGCGTGTCCGCGGCCGTCTGGGAGGAGTCGCGCAGGAACGACGTGCAGCGCTCGTACTCCTCCTTCTCGCCGATCGCCTGCGCGGCGCGGGCCAGCGCGTGCAGGGCGCGCAGGAAGCCGCGGTTCGGCTCGTGCTCCCAGGGCACCGGGCCGTGGCCCTTCCAGCCGCTGCGGCGCAGCGAGTCGAGGCCGCGGTGGTAGCCGGTGCGGGCGTAGGCGTACGACTCGACGACCCGGCCGTTCTCGAAGGCGTCGTCGGCGAGCTGCGCCCAGGCCAGCGAGGACGTCGGGTACTTCGCGGCGACGTCCGAGGGAGCCGTCCCGCTCGCGAGGAGGTCGCGCGGCTCGGGGTCGTCGGGCAGATGTGTCGGGGCGGGACCCCCGAGCAGATTCTCATGGATGGACATGGACTCCAGTGTCACACCAGCTCAGTCCCGGTCCCTACCGGCCCGCTCCGGACACGCCTGTTCGAGCGGCGGCGCCGACACCCCGCAGTTCACCCTGCACTCCACGTGGCTGTGCTCGGCCTCGTCGGCCCCTGCGGCGGCCGGGGTCCGCAGCGTCCACCAGGCGATCAGCGATCCGACGGCCAGCAGGCCCGCGCACATCGGCATCGCCCGCTGGAAGGTCGCGCCGAACTCGTCCGCCGACAGATACGCGTCCGGGCTCATCCCCGCCAGCAGCGGCAGCGCGGCCACCGCGAGCAGGCCGGCCGCGCGGGCGGCCGCGTTGTTGATGCCGCTGGCCAGCCCCGCCCGCCCGGTCTCCACCGACGCCAGCACGGTCGAGGTCAGCGGGGCGACCAGGGTCACCATGCCCAGGCCCATCACCAGCACGGCGGGCAGCACGTCGGCGACGTACGAGGCGTTCTCGCCCACGCGCAGCATCAGCAGCATCCCGGCCGCGCAGAGCAGCGGGCCGACGGTCAGCGGGATGCGCGGGCCGATCCGCTCGCCCAGCTCGCCCGACTTCGCCGAGAGCAGCAGCATCAAAAGGGTCGTGGGCAGCAGCGCGGCGCCCGCGCCGAGCGCCGAGTAGCCGGACACCACCTGGAGTTGCAGGGCGGCCAGGAAGAAGAACCCGCCGAAGGCGGCGTACACGCACACCGTCACCAGGTTCACCGCGGTGAACAGGCGGTTCGCGAAGATCGACGGCGGCAGCATCGGATCCGGCCGCCGCCGCTCGACGGCCACGAACACCGCGCCCACCACCACGCCCGCCACGCCCGCCCAGACGGAGGCCCCGATCAGCGCGTACGTCACCAGCGCCAGCGCCGCGGCGCCCAGCACCGCCCCGAGCACGTCGAACCGGCCGCGGGCGCGGGGGTCGCGGGACTCCGGCACATGCTTGAGGGCCACCGGCACGCACAGCGCGGCAAGCGGCACGTTGAGCAGGAACACCCAGCGCCAGCCGGGACCGTCGACCAGCCAGCCGCCGACGAACGGGCCCACCGCCGCGCCGACGCCGCCGAGCCCCGACCACAGCCCCACCGCGCGGGCCCGGTCGTCGGGGTGGAAGCTGGCCTGGATCAGGGCGAGGGAGCCCGGGGTGAGCAGCGCCCCGCCGACGCCCTGGAGGGCGCGGGCGGCGACGAGGACGATGTCGTTGGGCGCGATACCGCACAGCAGCGACCCGACGGCGAACCAGACCACCCCGATCACGAAGATCTTGCGCCGGCCATAGCGGTCGCCGAGTGCCCCGCCGAGGAGGATCAGCCCGGCGAGGGTGAGCATGTAGGCGTTGACGGTCCACTGCAGAACGGCGAGGTCGGCGTCGAGATCGGCCCCGATGCGGGGCAGGGCGACGTTGACGACGGTGGAGTCGAGCAGCGCCATGGTGGACCCGAGAACGGTGGTCAGCACGACCCACCGCCCGGTGGCGGTGGAAAGCCTGATAACCCCGGCGCCGCCGCTGCCAGGGCCGCGTCCGGCCTCGGGCTGGGTGGGGGTGGGGGCGGGGCCCGACTCGACGGCGGGGCTGTCGTGCGGGCGGGGTGCGGGTCCGGGCCCGGGTCCGGTTCCGCCCGGGCGGGAGCCAGGTCCAGGCCCGGTTTCGCCCGGGGCGGCGCCTGGGCTGCCGTGCGGGCCGGGTGCAGGCACCGGTCCGGGTCCGGGCCCGCCCGGGCGGGAGCCAGGCCCAGGCCCGGACTCGCCCGGTTCGGGCCCGCGTCCGGCCTCGGGCTGGCCGGGGCCACCCGAGGCGGAGCCTGGGCTGCCGTCCGGGCCGGGCGCGGGTCCGGGTCCAGGTCCAGACTCGCCGGGGCTGCCCGAGGCGGCGCTCGCCTCGACGCCTGGGCTGTCATGCGATCCGGGTGCAGGCACCGGTCCGGGTCCGGGCCCGCCCGGGCGGGAGCCAGGCCCAGGTCCAGACTCGCCACGACCGCGTCCAGGCCCAGGTCCCGCGCCGCCCGCGCCCGCTCCCCGACCCGTGGCGCCCCGCCCTCTCACCTCGCCCGGATCGTTCTCGCCCGGCCTGTTGTCCATACCGGGATCATCCCCGCGCCCGCCTCATCGGGCCAGCCGGTGGAGCGCGCGGATCAGGGCGTCCACGTGTCGAAGTCGTACCCCACGATGCCCTCCCGAGTCCGGAGAAACGCGTCGGGCCCGGCACCCCCAGAGGGTGCCGGGCCCGACCTGCGTCAAATGCTTACTTGAGCTTGGTGCCGGTGGAGCGCAGGGCGACGCAGGCCTCGGCCACGCGCTTGGCCATGCCCGCCTCGGCCGCCTTGCCCCAGGTGCGCGGGTCGTAGGTCTTCTTGGAGCCGACCTCGCCGTCGACCTTCAGCACACCGTCGTAGTTCTTGAACATGTGGTCCGCGACGGGGCGGGTGAAGGCGTACTGGGTGTCGGTGTCGAGGTTCATCTTCACGACGCCGTTCTCCAGCGCGGTGGCGATCTCCTCGGCCGTGGAGCCGGAGCCGCCGTGGAAGACGAAGTCGAACGGGTCGGCCTTGCCGTACTTGGCGGCGACGCCGGCCTGGAGGTCCTTGAGGAGCTCGGGGCGGAGCACGACGTTGCCCGGCTTGTAGACGCCGTGGACGTTGCCGAAGGAGGCGGCCAGCAGGTAGCGGCCCTTCTCGCCCAGGCCGAGCGCCTCGGCGGTGCGCAGCGCGTCGTCCACCGTGGTGTAGAGCTCGTCGTTGATCTCGTGGGTGACGCCGTCCTCCTCGCCGCCGGTCGGGGTGATCTCGACCTCGAGGATGATCTTGGCGGCGGCGGCCTGCGCCAGCAGCTCCTGGCCGATGGCCAGGTTGTCGGCGAGGGTCTCGGCGGAGCCGTCCCACATGTGCGACTGGAACAGCGGGTCCTGGCCCTTGGCGACGCGCTCGGCGGAGACGGCGAGCAGCGGACGTACGTAGCCGTCCAGCTTGTCCTTGGGGCAGTGGTCGGTGTGCAGCGCGACGGTGATGTCGTACTTGGCGGCGACGATGTGCGCGAACTCGGCGAGGGCGACCGCGCCCGTGACCATGTCCTTGCTGTACTGGCCGCCCAGGAACTCGGCGCCACCGGTCGAGATCTGGATGATGCCGTCGCTCTCGGCCTCCGCGAAGCCGCGCAGCGCAGCGTGCAGGGTCTGGGACGAGGTCACATTGATGGCCGGGTAGGCGAACTTGCCTGCCTTCGCCCGGTCGAGCATCTCGTTGTAGACCTCGGGAGTCGCGATGGGCATATGTCCGCTCCTTGTGATGTGCGGGTATGTGGTGCTTCGGCCCTGACCTGTGGGCGACGTCATCGTCGCGGCCTATCTTTCCAGACTCCCGGCTGGGCTCCACCCGTCGTGCGCCCTGTGTATGCACGAGGGGCGGAGTGTTTCACGTGAAACACTCCGCCCCTCATCGTCACCGCAGGTCAGACCCTGTCTCAGGCGCTAGGTCACGACTTGCTCGCGGCTCGGTCTCGACCGTGAACACCCTCGCCCGCACCTGAAATCGGACCCGACATCCGACCCGAAATCGGACTGACATCGGACCGGCCGGCGGGAGCCTCAGGCTCACACCGCGCCCGCACCGGCGCCCCCGCCCGCCGTCCTGCTCAGGCGAGGCCCAGCTCGTCCAGCGAGTACGCGTAGAGGTACGGGACGCCCGCCGTGCCGCTGATCTTCTCGCCCGCGCCCGTGGCCCGGTCGACGATCGTCGCCACCGCGACGACCTCGCCGCCCGCCTCGCGCACGGCCTCGACGGCCGTCAGCGGCGAGCCGCCGGTGGTGGAGGTGTCCTCGACCACCAGGCAGCGGCGGCCCTTGATGTCCGGGCCCTCCACGCGGCGCTGCATGCCGTGCGCCTTGGCCGCCTTCCGTACGACGAAGGCGTCGACCCGCTTACCGCGCGCGGCGGACGCGTGCAGGATCGACGTCGCGACCGGGTCGGCCCCCAGGGTCAGCCCGCCCACGCAGTCGAAGTCCAGGTCCTCGGTCAGGTCGGTCATCACCTGGCCGACCAGCGGCGCGGCGGCGCCGTCCAGCGTGATCCGGCGCAGGTCCACGTAGTAGTCGGCCTCAAGACCCGAGGAGAGGGTCACCTTGCCGTGCACCACGGCCTTGTCCTTGATCTGCTGGAGCAGCTCAGCGCGTACGTCAGTCATGCCCGCCAGCTTAAGCGCGCCGCCTCACAGCCGACGCCGCCCGGGCGACCCTCGCCGCCTCACAGCCGACGCCGCCCGGGCGACCCCCGCCGCCTCACAGCCGGCGCCAGCTCCAGGTCGACGTCAGCTCCAGCGGCTCGATCGGGGTGACCAGCCGTGGGTGGGTGTTGAGCCCGTTCGGCGGGCCCGACTGCGGCTCGACGCACACGGCCTCCGCCTGCTCGTCGTAGATCACGACCCACTCGGCCGGGCTCGCGACCTTGAGCTCCAGCTGCTCCGGCCAGGTGAGGGCGACCTCGACGCCGTCGGGCATCCCGAAGCAGTCGTCCCAGGGGCCGGGGCCCGGGGCGACGCGCTCCCCGGTCGGCAGATGGTCCTCGCCGCGCTGCTCCTGCCACGCGGCGGCGAAGTCGAGCCGCGCGTCCTCGCCGGCGCCGAGGTTGCGCAGGAACCAGGGGTGCCAGCCCACCTGCGCCGGGAACGAGGTGTCGTACGTCTCCACGCCCATGGTGAGCTTCAGCGAGTCCTCGGCCAGCTCCAGGATCTGCGTGACGCGCCCGGTGTACGGCCAGGGCTCTGCCAGGTCGTACGTGAACACCGCCTCGCTCTTGCCCGCGCGGGCCGTGCGCCAGACCGCGTCGCGGCCGGTGCCGTGGAGGGCGTGCGGCGGGGCGTCGACGGGCAGTTGGTGCTGTACGGCGCCGTTGCGGAACACCCCGTTCTCGACGCGCCCGCACCAGGGGACCATCGGGAAGCAGCCGTGCCGATCGCCCTGGCGCAGCACTTCGGTCCCGCCGATGCGAAGGCTTCCGATGCGGCAGCCGTTCTGCGGCTGCACGGTCAACTCGACGTCTCCGGCGGCCAGCCGGATGCTCTCTTCGCTGCTACTCACACCACGACAGTACTGGCCGTGCCGGCCGTGCTGGCCGCCCATCGGCTACCTGCGGCGGCGGAGCACCCGTCCGACGACGACGGCCGACGCGAGCGCGAGGGCCGCGGCGGGCGCGATCCAGCGCAGGGTGGCGCTGGCGCCGCTCGTGTCGGGCGCGGGCACGGGGGCGTAACGGCCGCGCGGCGGCGCGTGGTCGACCTCCTCGGCGCTCCGGCCGATCATCGTGCGGCGGGCGTGGGCGGCCTCGGCGGGGGGCTCGTCGGGCACGGTCACCTCCTGGAAATCGCGTGGCCCGGACTGTTCGCCGGACACGTCGTCGGCCTCGTCCTCGGCCGCCAGGTCCTGCCCCTCGAACTCGGCCTCGGCGACCGGGTCGAGCGAGGGCGGCGGCACGGGCGCGTCGAAGACGGACGGCTTGGCGTCCGCGGAGTCCTCGTCCGGGGCGGCCGCCTCCACGGCGGAGGCGTCCTCGGCGGCGGGCGTGTCCTCGGCGGCGGAAGGCTCCGCCTCTCCCGTGCCCTCCGCCGCGAGCCCGGCGGCGAAACGGTCCAGCAGGCGCTGCGCGGCGGAGACCGCCGAGGCGCCCTCCAGCTCGGCCAGCCGGCCCTCGGCGCTCGAGGTCCCCGTGAAGGAGAGCGTCGTGCCGCCGTCGCCGGGCGCCGGGCGAATCGCCAGGGTCACCTTGGCGGAGCCCGTGCCGCGCACCTCCGCGCCCTCGCCCTCGACGGCGAAGACGTCGCCCTGCTCCACGATGCGCAGGGTGCCGCGGTAGGTGATGGTGTGCCCGCCGACCCGGACCTTCAGCCGCCCGGAGAGCGGGCCCGCCGCCTCGTGGGCGTCCTGCTGGAGCCCCGGCACGCAGCGAGCGACCCGGGCGGGGTCCCTCAGCACCTGTCGAAGGGTCTCTGCCGGAACCGGAACGAACACCTCATGCTCCATGGGAGTCGAGCCTACTCAGACCGGCCCGCCACGTCAGCGTTTCCGCCGCCGTACGGCCGGTGCACATGACGTACGACAGGTGTGCGCGGCGTACGCGGCAGGTGTGCGCGCCGTACAGCCGCCGCAGACGAGGCGCCGCCCGTCAGTCGGCGTAGCGGGGGTGGACGAGCGTCGACGGCGGCAGGCCCGCCACTCTGGCCAGCTCCGCGCTCTGCGCCCCCGCCGCGAGGACCGCGGGAGTCAGCGTCCGCAGGGACGGCGTCCGCCGGTCCAGGCCCAGCGGCGGGGTCCGGTCGGCGGCGGCCAGCAGAAACCCGTTGTCCCGTGTCGCGGGCGAGGCAGCCCTCGGGCGGTCCGGCCCCATGGCGAGGCCCATGGGCCCCTCGCTCGGCGCCCGGACGGAGGGGACCCGGCCGCCCGACGCGTCGTACGCGGCGGCGCCGAACCCGGCCGCCCGCAGCGTCGCGTCGACCGTCCAGAACATATGCGGCCGGGAGGCGAGCGGCCCCGCGTGCACGACGAGGCGTCCGTCGTCGGCGAGGATCCGCGAGGCCAGTGCGTAGAACTCCTGGGAGTAGAGCTTGGCGCTCGCGGTGATCCCCGGGTCGGGCAGGTCCGAGATGACCACGTCGTACGTCTCGCGGGGCGCGCGCAGCCAGGAGAACGCGTCGGCGGTGACGACCCGCAGACGTGGATCGCGGTAGGCGTGGCCGTTGAGCGAGGAGAGCGCCGGGTCGGTGCGCGCCAGCTGGACGACGACCGGGTCGAGCTCGACGACGGTGACGCGGTCCACGTCGGCGTAACGCAGCACTTCGCGGGCGGCGAGGCCGTCGCCGCCGCCGAGGACGAGCACGCGCGCGTGCGGTCCGCGCATCGCGGGGTGGACCAGCGCCTCGTGGTAGCGGTGCTCGTCGCGTCCGCTGACCCGCAGCCGGCCGTTGAGGAAGAGGTCGGGCGGGCCGTTCCGGTCGCCGGTGAGGACGACCTCCTGCACATCGGTGTGGACGGCGACGCGCACCTGGTCGCCGTAGACCGCGCGGCGCGCGGCCCGTTCGAAGTCGTCGACGAGGACGGCCGCGGTGGCCAGCACGGCGAGGACGGTGAGGTTGGCGACGAGCAGCCAGCCGCGCGCACGCGCCGTCAGGTCCCGGCGGAACAGCCACAGGACGAGGCCCCCGCCCGCCGCCGCGTTGACGGCGCCCGTCAGCAGCCCGCCCGTCAGCTGGCCGAGCCACGGCAGCAGCAGAAACGGGAAGGCGAGCCCGCCGACGAGGGCGCCCACGTAGTCGGCGGCGAACAGGTCGGCCACGGTGCCCTCGGCGTCGCGCCGGGAGATCCGCTGGATGAGGGACATCAGCAGCGGGATCTCCGCGCCGATCAGCACGCCGATGGCCAGGGAGAAGCCCACCAGGGCGTAGCGGGACTCGCCGATCCAGGCGAAGCAGGCGAACAGCACCATCGCCGAGCAGCCGCCGATCAGGGCGAGCGCGGCCTCCAGCAGGCCGAAGCCGACCGCCGCGTAGCACCGCAGGCGCTTGGCGAGGAGCGAGCCGAGGCCCATCGCGAAGACCATCACGGACAGGACGACCGAGGCCTGGGTGACGGAGTCGCCGGTCAGATAGGAGGCGAGGGCGACCAGTTCCAGTTCGTACACGAGACCGCAGGCGGCGCAGACGAAGACCGCCGCCAGGACCAGAAACCGGCCGGCGTCGGGGCGCACTGGCAGCGGCACCGCGCTCTGAGGCGGCGACGGAGTCGGGTGCCGGTCGATCATGTTCGTAACGCTACGTCACTTACAGCACACACCATGTCACCCACACGGGTGTAACTAGAGGGGGACGGGCATGCGGACGCCGACCCGCGTACGAGTGGCGACGAGGCTTCCCTCCTGCGGATACGCGTGCCACGTGCGCCACCGCACCTGGCCCTCGATCCGCTGCGCCAGCATGGCCGTGAACGCGTGCGGAGAGCCGGGAAAGGTGCCCGCGAGGCCCTGCGGGTGGTCGGCCACGAGCGCCAGCAGCTCCTGGGCGCGTCCGGCGAACGACCCCTGGGAGAGCGTCTCGACACGGGCCGCGAACTCGTACTCCCAGTCGCCGAGCCGCTCGGCGACGCCGAGCGGGAGCGGGGTGCTGTTGCCGGACATGCAGGCGACCGTCTCGGAGCAGGCGCCCTGCCTCTCCTCCAGCAGCACCTGATGGGACGCGCCCAGCAGCCTCAACTGGAGCTTCGCTCCCGACAGTTCGAGGTCGAGCACGGCGAGGGCGGGGAGCGGCTCCCGGCCCAGCGCCCAGGCGAGGTCGTCGGCGCGGGTATCGGTGTAGGCGGTCTTGAGGGTCGTGAGCATGGGTCGGCTCCGCAAACACACTTCGGCGATGGACACGTGGACCGGGGGCGCCCCGGAAGGGGGAATTCAGGATGACTGGGGAACGCCTGCTCGGGTCCGCTTGAGGGTCCGAGGGCTGGATGGTTCCAACAGGTTCCAACAGCGAGGGAATCATGAACTACGCGACGCCCACAGCGATTTTACCCAACTTGATTGGGTTTCCATCCCCCCGGGGGCCTGACGGTTCAACTGTTCAACGAAAAACGAGCCGTGAGGTCAACAAACCCGCCGGGGCAATCAACAGGAAGGCGCCGGGCGGAAGTTCCCGCCGACGCCTTCCTTCTCTTCTTCACCATTCATCTGTCGCGGACCAGCTGCCCCGTGTCAGCTGCCTCCGCCACATCCGCCCCCGCCGCCACCGCACGACGAAGAGCCGCCGCAGGACGAGCCGCCGCCGCAGGACGAGCCGGAATCGCCGCCGTACCAGCTGCTGCTGCCGCTGCTGCCCCCGCCGCCGACGCGACGGCTGCCCCTGCGCTTGCCCGGGCCCTTCCCGCCGCGCAGCAGTGCGCCGATCGCGAAGACGAAGACGAACAGGACGACGACGAAGATCAGGGCCGCCACGAAATCTGCCATTGCTCTCACCCTCTTCCATTCCCCCGAAGCGAGACCCCCGCGCCATTGCGTGACCGCTTCTTGCGTGGTGCCAGTGCATGGTGCGTGTGCATGGTGCTTCTTGCATGTGCTTCTTGCGTGTGACTGGGATGCCCCCGGCCGCACAGACGCAAAGCTGACTTGAGCAACTCCAGAGGTTCGGCCCAGGATGGCGACCATGACGCGACGCGAAGAGGGACCACGACCGCTGCTCAACCGCCGGCTGGCGGAATTCGGAACCACGATCTTCGCGGAGATGTCGGCGCTCGCCGCGCGCACCGAGTCGATCAATCTCGGGCAGGGCTTCCCCGACACGGACGGCCCCGCGGAGATCATGGAGGCGGCGGTGCGGGCGCTGCGCGACGGGCGGGGCAACCAGTACCCGCCGGGACCGGGGGTGCCCGAGCTGCGCACGGCGATCGCCGACCACCAGGCGCTGCGCTACACCCTGTCGTACGACCCCGACACCGAGGTCCTGGTCACGGCGGGCGCCACGGAGGCCATCGCCGCGTCGCTGCTGGCGCTGGTGGAGCCGGGCGACGAGGTCGTCGCGCTGGAGCCGTACTACGACTCGTACGCCGCCTGCATCGCGATGGCGGGCGGCGCGCGCGTCCCGGTCACCCTGCGCCCGCACGAGGGCGCCTACCGCCTGGACCTGGACGAGCTGCGGGACGCGGTCACCGACCGGACCCGGCTGATCCTGCTGAACACGCCGCACAACCCCACGGGCACGGTCCTGGCCCGCGAGGAGCTCGCGGCGATCGCCGAACTGGCGGTGGAGCGCGATCTGCTGGTCGTCACGGACGAGGTGTACGAGCATCTGGTGCTGGACGGCGAGCATGTGCCGATCGCGACGTTCCCGGGGATGCGGGAGCGGACGGTGACGATCTCCTCGGCCGGCAAGACCTTCTCGTTCACGGGCTGGAAGGTGGGCTGGCTGACGGGGTCGGCGGAGCTGGTGGCGGCGGTCCGCTCGGCGAAGCAGTTCCTGACGTACGTCTCCTCGGGCCCGTTCCAGTACGCGATCGCCGAGGCGCTGCGGCTGCCGCAGACGTACTTCGACGGGCTGCGGGAGGATCTGCGCTCCAAGCGCGATCTGCTGAGCTCGGGTCTGGCGGCGGCGGGCTTCGAGGTCTACCGCCCGGCGGGGACGTACTTCGTGACGACGGACATCCGCCCGCTGGGCGAGTCGGACGGCTTCGCCTTCTGCCGGTCGCTCCCCGAGCGGTGCCAGGTGGTGGCGATCCCGAACGCGGTCTTCTACGACCACCGCGAGGAGGGGGCGCCGTTCGTCCGCTTCGCCTTCTGCAAGCGCGAGTCGGTCCTCCAGGAGGCGGTCTCCCGCCTCAAGACGCTCGCCGGCTGACCCCTGAAGCGCGGGCGGGCGCACAGACGAGAGCCCGGCGCGGGCGGCGGCCATGGTGGCCGTCGCCCCCGCCGGGCTCTGCGCGCCGAGCTGTGGACGCGTCCGCCGTCGGCGCGGCCCGTGCCGCTATAGCGGCACGGTCAGGCCCCGGCGGCACGGATCAGGCGTCGTCCGCGGGCTTCTCGTCGTCCGCCGGCTTCTCCGCCGGCTCCAGGCCGAGCTGCTCCACGAGCCACTTGTCGAACTCGATCGCGGCCCGTACCCAGCTGACCGTCGAGGAGACGTAGTGCTCCAGGCTGACGCCGGTGCCGATCAGCATCTGCGCCTCGCCGATGAGGCGGAGCGTGGTGGGGCCCTCCTCCTCGTCATGGGTGTGCGTGTAGACCTTCGGCCACAGCGTGCGGCGGTTCCAGTCGTCGATCGCGTCGAGGATCTTGGCCTTGTCCTCGAGCGGGTGCGGCCGGTCGTAGAACGTCCGGACCGAGAAGACCTGCTGGTCGCCCTCGCCGCGGAACATGAAGTACGTGCGGAATTCCTCCCACGGCGCCGCGAGGTCGCCCTCGTCGTCGACGACGTACTTCAGCTCCATCTGGTCGAGGAGCTGCTTGACCAGGTCCTGGTCGGGAACGACGGGGCCCGCCGGTCCTGCGGCCTGAGGCTGGGGCTGGCCCCCGAAATTCGGAATCGAGGACGGATCGATGGTCACCGTGGATTTCCCTTCGTACGGTTCCCGCCATCCTCTCCCATGCCGGGCGGGGCGTGGCAACCCCGCCCGGCAAGAAACCGCGCTGTCGCTCTATAGCGGCCTCGGAAAGAGCCCTTTATAGCGACTTTCCGCTGTCGCGCCCCACGATCAGACCGTCCTGGAAACGGTCCACCCGTACGGTGTCCCCCTCGGTGACCTCTCCCGCGAGGATCTCCTTCGCGAGCTGGTCGCCGATCGCGGTCTGCACCAGGCGGCGCAGCGGCCGGGCGCCGTACGCGGGGTCGTTGCCCTCCTCGGCCAGCCACTCCAGCGCCGCCGGGGTGACGTCGAGGGTGAGCCGCCGGTCGGCGAGGCGCTTGGCCAGCCGCTCGATCTGCAGTCCCGCGATATGCGTCAGCTCGTCCTTGGACAGCGCGGAGAAGACCACCAGGTCGTCGAGCCGGTTGAGGAATTCCGGCTTGAAAGAGGCGCGCACGACCTCCAGAACCCGTTGCTTCTTCTCCTCCTCGCCCGTCTGCGGATCCACCAGATACTGACTGCCGAGGTTCGACGTCAGGATCAGGATGGCGTTGCGGAAATCCACCGTCCGGCCCTGCCCGTCGGTGAGCCGGCCGTCGTCGAGGACCTGGAGCAGGATGTCGAAGACCTCGGGGTGGGCCTTCTCCACCTCGTCGAGCAGGACGACGGAGTACGGCCGCCGGCGCACCGCCTCGGTGAGCTGGCCGCCCTCCTCGTAGCCGACGTAGCCGGGGGGCGCGCCGACCAGCCGGGCCACCGAGTGCTTCTCGCCGTACTCCGACATGTCGATGCGGACCATGGCCCGCTCGTCGTCGAAGAGGAAGTCCGCGAGAGCCTTGGCCAGCTCGGTCTTGCCGACGCCCGTCGGGCCGAGGAAGAGGAACGAGCCGGTGGGCCGGTCGGGGTCCGCGATGCCGGCGCGCGTGCGGCGCACGGCGTCGGACACGGCCCGCACCGCCTCCGTCTGGCCGATCAGCCGGCGGCCCAGCTCGGCCTCCATCCGCAGCAGTTTCTGCGTCTCGCCCTCCAGCAGGCGTCCGGCCGGGATGCCGGTCCAGGCGCCGACCACGTCCGCGATGTCGTCCGGGCCTACCTCGTCCTTGACCATGGTGTCCTTGGCCGCCTCCTGCTCGGCCTCGGCCGCCGCGGCCTCCTCCAGCTCCCGCTCCAGGCCCGGGATCTCCCCGTACAGCAGCTTGGAGGCGGTGTCGAAGTCGCCGTCGCGCTGGGCGCGCTCGGCCCGGCCGCGCAGCTCGTCGAGCTTCTCCTTCAGCGCGCCGACCCGGTTGAGGGACTGCTTCTCCTTCTCCCAGCGGGCGGTCAGCCCGCGCAGCTCCTCCTCCCGGTCGGCGAGGTCGCGGCGGAGCTTGTCCAGGCGCTGCCTGCTCGCCGCGTCCGTCTCCTTGGCCATGGCCAGCTCCTCCATCCGGAGCCGGTCGACGATCCGCTGGAGCTCGTCGATCTCGACGGGCGAGGAGTCGATCTCCATCCGGAGCCGGGACGCCGCCTCGTCGACGAGGTCGATGGCCTTGTCGGGCAGGAAGCGGGAGGTGATGTACCGGTCGGAGAGGGTGGCCGCGGCCACCAGCGCGCTGTCCGCGATCTGGACCTTGTGGTGGGCCTCGTAGCGCCCCTTCAGCCCGCGCAGGATCGCGATGGTGTCCTCGACGGTCGGCTCGGCGACCAGCACCTGCTGGAAGCGCCGCTCCAGCGCGGGGTCCTTCTCGATCCGCTCGCGGTACTCGTCCAGCGTGGTCGCGCCGACCATGCGCAGCTCGCCGCGGGCCAGCATCGGCTTGAGCATGTTGCCCGCGTCCATGGCCGAGTCGCCGCCGGCGCCCGCGCCGACGACCGTGTGCAGCTCGTCGATGAAGGTGATGATCTGGCCGTCGCTCGCCTTGATCTCGGAGAGGACGGTCTTGAGCCGCTCCTCGAACTCGCCGCGGTACTTCGCGCCCGCGACCATCGCGCCCAGGTCGAGCGCGACCAGCCGCTTGTTCTTCAGCGACTCCGGCACATCGCCCTTGACGATGCGCTGCGCGAGCCCCTCGACGACGGCGGTCTTGCCGACGCCGGGCTCGCCGATGAGCACCGGGTTGTTCTTGGTGCGCCGGGACAGCACCTGGACGACCCGGCGGATCTCGTGGTCCCGGCCGATGACCGGGTCGAGCTTGCCCTCGCGGGCCGCCGCGGTGAAGTCGGCGCCGAACTTCTCCAGGGCCTTGTACTGGCCCTCGGGGTCGGGGGTCGTCACCCGCCGTCCTCCTCGTACTGTCTCGAAAGCGTCCAGCAGCTTCTTCGCGGACGCGCCTTGCTGGTCCAGCACCTCGCCGGCCTGGCCGCCCTTGGCGGCGACGCCGATCAGCAGGTGCTCGGTGGAGAGGTACTCGTCGCCGAGCTCCTTGGCCCGCCGGTCGGCGTCGGCGATGACGGCGAGCAGCTCGCGGTTGGGCTGGGGCGGGGCGACGGTGGAGCCGGTGACGCTGGGCAGGGCGCCCAGGACTCGCTCGGCGCCGGCCCGCACGGCCGCCTGGTCGGCCTCGACGGCGGCCAGCAGGTCGACGATGTTCTCGTTCGCGTCGCCCTCGAGCAGCGCGAGCAGCAGGTGCGCGGGGGTCAGGTCGGGATGACCGTCGGACACCGCCCGGCTGGTGGCGGCGTTGATCGCATCCCTGCTCTTGTTGGTCAGCTCGGCGTCCACGTGCGGCGTCTCCTCCTTGCGTGCGGGGCGTGCGGGCTCATACGACGCATCGTCGCATTGACTCATTGAACCTGCACAAAGTTGAGTCTATTCCACTCAAGCATGGTTTGGCCGCTGCAACTAGGCTTCCGAGCCATGGCCATCGATGTACGCAACCCGAGCCCCGAGTACCTCGCGTTCTGGCGCGAATACCATCTGTGCACGCTCAGCACCCCGCGCGCGGACGGCAGCCCGCACCTGGTCGCGGTGGGCGCGACGTACGACCCCGAGGGCGGGTACGCGCGTGTGATCACGAACAAGCGCAGCCGGAAGGTCGCCAACGTGCTGGCGGCGGGGGCGGACGGCGCCCGGGTCGCGGTGTGCCAGGTGGACAAGGGGCGCTGGGCGACGCTGGAGGGGGTCGCGACGATCCGCACGGAGCCCGAGGTCGTCGCGGACGCGGTGCGGCGCTATGCGGAGCGCTATGGACGCACGCCGGCGCCGAACCCGGACCGCGTGGTCATCGAGATCGCGCTGACCCGGGGCATGGGCCGCGCCTGAGGGTGCGAGGCGGCCGGGGGGGGTGAGCCGCGCCCGAGGCCATGACGCGCCTGAGCCGCCCGAGGCGCCCGGGGGATGGGCCGCGCCCGAGGCCATGACGCGCCTGAGCGGCCCGAGGCACCCGAGGCGCCTGAGGCGTCAGACGCCTGGAGGGGCCGGCCGGGATCCGCACCCGGACAGCACAGCGGCGCCATCGTGTTTCAGGTCCACGATGGCGCCGCTGTGTGGGGGAAGCGCCCGAGCGATTTACAACGACGGGGGAATCGCTCAGGCACTGCGGGGGGTGGCGGTGGTGTCTGGCTCGACCAGTTGGTGGTCGCGCTGGTCGAGATTGACGAAAATCATGCCGTACCTGATGGCACAGCGGACGGGCTGCGGAGCTCCTCGGGGGCGGCGCAGGCAACGGTAGGCGCGAACGTCTTCGTCCTCCTCGCGCGCCACGACCACCGGCTCTCCGAACAAGGTGACCATCAACGAGTCGCCACGGTGGGGGATTGCCGTGACGAGGTCGATGAAATGCCACCCCGATCGATAGGCCGTAGCCATTTCACGCCGGAAGACCCGGTCGTCCGGGGGAACGGTCATGCTTCCGCGCCCGCCGGAGCGACACCCCAGGAGGGCTCGCCAGGAGTTGCCGCCGTGCCGGCCGGAGCGGCGCCCCAGGAGGGCTCACCCGGCTTCCCCGCCACAGCACCCGCGAAGCCCCACGAAGGCTCGCCCGGAGCGGCCTGCACCGCGTTCGCGGGAGAACTGCCCCACGAGGGCTCGCCGGAGGCCACCGCACCTAGCGCGGCCGCCGCTATGGCAAGAGCACAAAGAGCACGTAGCGTCCTAGACATGGGTGATCTCCACCTCTTTTGATCAATCCTCCTCCCCCGCGCATAAGACGATGTCTCACTCCGAACGCTTGCACCAGCGAGGGCAGGCATCATGTTCCTGTAATGCAGGAGCCTGAGGGGGTGCAAATGCCATCTAAGGAGGGCGAAACGGGACACCCTCACGCAGACGGCGAGCTGTGTGAGGCGGGTAAGAGTCTTTACATCACCGCTCTTCGCACGGGGCGAATAGCCCGGTCAGAGGCGGAGCCCACACCCTGTCTCTTCGATCTCGCACTGTTGCACCCGGACCCAGACGACGCTCAGTGGCTACGCCCGGTTCCACCGACCACCGCGCTGACACAGCTGATACACCCCATCGAGCGGGAGATCCAAGAGCGACGGCGCCGAACTGTGGCTCTGACCGATGCACTTGAGCCATTCATGGCCTTCAGCGCGCAGAACTCCACCGTCCCTCAGGGAATTACCGTCCTCGAGGGCCTCAACCGCATCAACACGACCCTCGACCAGGTCACCGCAGACTGCACGGAGGAGCTTCTCACGGTCCAGCCCGGCAGCGGGCGACAGCCGCACATCCTGGAGAAGGCGCTGCGCAGAGTGGAGCCGCTGATCAACAGGGGCGTGCGGATGCGGACGCTCTACCAGCACACGGCCCGTCACCACCCGGCCACGCTGGCCTATATGGAGCAGGTCGGACCGTCCGGGGTGGAGGTCCGCACGCTCGAGGAGATCATCGACCGACTGATCATCGTCGACCGGAAAGTAGCGTTCATCCCGGCGAGCAGCGACCGCCTGTCGGCGCTGGAGCTACGGCACAAGGGCATAGTCGAGTATCTGGTGGGCGTCTTCGAGCAGTTCTGGCTGCACGGCATCGCCTGGGAGGAGCAGATCTCCTACGGGCCGCAGCTGGACGGCGTCACCGGGGTCCAGCGCTCGATCGCCAAACTCCTCGTCGAGGGGCACGTCGACGAGGCCATCGCCCGCCGGCTGGGGATGAACGTCCGCACCTGCCGGGCCCATATCGCCAAGCTCGGCTCGGCGCTCGGCAGCGGCAGCCGGACCCAACTGGGCTATCTCATCGCCCAGTCGGGGATCTTGGAGCACGAAGGCTGAAACACAGCACGGCGTCCCGTGGCTCCGCCGAGCCACGGGACGCCGCCTCGTACCGCCGCGATCACACGTCGCGGCGGACGAAGAGCAGCCGGGCCGGCGGCAGCACCCCTTAGGGGGCGCCGAAGGCGTCCGGGAAGCTCAGCCGGTCCCCCACACCGCGAACTGCGCGCCGTCCGGCAGGAAGCGCTCTATGGACGGGAGCCGGCCGAGCACCGTCAGCCGGCCACCCGGCCCGGCCGCGGCGCGAAGGACACGTCGGTCAGCGCCTGCCGCGCTCCATAGCGCTTGCCGACGCCCGAGCAGCGCACGGTCATCGGACGGCCTCCCGGCGGCACGCGTCCCTCATCGGACGGCCTCCCGGCGGCACGCGTCGATGATCTCCTCCAGGTCGGCGACGGCCGCGGGCACGCCTTCGGTGAGCAGCACCCCGGCCGGGTTGAGCATCACCTCGTCGACTCCGCTGCGCCGGTACGCGGCGAGGGCGGCGGCGATCTCCTCGGGCGTGCCGGCGACCACGACCCGTGCGCGCAGCAGCGCGTCGGCGGTCGCGACCGGGTCGTGCGGATCCACGGCGACGCCCGCCCTGGCGAGCATCGCCGCGTAGTGCGGGGCCTTCAGATGCTCTGCGGCGGCGGCGAGCGCGATCCGGCGCGGATCGCGGCCGGGCCGGGCGACGGCGACGTGGACGGCGGTCGCGATCCGCGGCGGACCGCTCCGCCCCGCCTTCGCCGCGCCCTCGGCGAGCGCGGGCCGCAGCACGTCCTCGACGTACGCCGGCGGGGTCATCCAGGTGATCGCGACATCGGCGACCTCCCCGGCCGTGCGCGCCATAGCGGGCCGCAGCACTCCCGCGCCAACCTCGACCCGCGCGTGGTCCAGCGGCATGAGCCCGCCGTGGAGCCGGTGGTAGGGGCCGTCGTGGTCGACCGTCTCGCCGTCCAGGAGCGCCCGCACGGAGGCGAGGTAGTCGCGGACCGCGGTGCGGGGGCTGGCGTACGGGCTCCCATGGAGGCCCGAGACGAATCCGGGGTTCCCGATGCCGAAGCCCGCGACCACGGGCTCGCCGCTGATCAGCGACAGCGAACGGGCCTGGAGCGCCGCCTCGTACGGATGCCGCAGCGGCAGCAGCGTCACGCTCGTGCCGACGGGCACGGTGTGGCCCATGCCCGCGAGGTGCGCGAGGACCTGGTGGGTCTCGGCCTTGAAGGACTGGCACAGCCATAGCCTGCGGGCGCGGGTGCGCCGCGCGAGGGCGGCGAAGGGGGCGACCAGTTCGGGGTGGTCGGGCTGGAGGGGGTAGAGGACCGCGGGATCCTGCGGGTCCGGGCTCACCGGGTCTCCTCGTCGTCGTGCGTCGCGTCGTCGTGCGTCGCGTCGTCGTGCGTCGCGTCGTCGTGCGTCGCGTCGTCGTGCGTCGCGATCACGGTCTTGTCGGGGTCGAAGAAGTACGCGGCTGCCTCGGCCACGTGCCGGTGCGTCACCTCGGCGAGCTCGGCGCGGTAGGCGTCCAGCCAGTCCAGCGGCAGCCCGGCCGCGGCGAACCCGGCGAGCGCGCTGGCCTCCTCGGTCCTGGTGGCCAGGGCGAAGCGGGTGAACCCGGCCGCGTAGGCGCGCGCCCGCTCCACTTCGCGCGCCGTCGGCCCGTCGTCGGCCAGCTCGCGCAGACAGGCCGTGATCTCCTCGGCGATCCGGCCGGCCGTGCCGGGCGCCCCGGCGCACTCGATCTCCAGCCAGCTGCCCGCGCGGTTCTCGCGCAGGTCGGCGCAGACGGCGTACGCGAGCCCGTGCCGGTCTCTGACCCTGCGGGCCAGCCGGGACGAGGCGAGGCCGCCGAGCGTCAACTGGGCCAGGTGCAGGGGCGCGTGGCCGGGGTCGGCGACGGGCACGGCGGGTCCCGCCGTGAGCACCATGGCCTGGCCCGCGGGCGACTGCGAGACGAGGTCGATCCGGCCGGGGCGCGGCTCGCGGCGGGCGAAGGGCGGGAGCGTCAGCCCCGAGGGGCCGCCCGTCCAGGCGTCCAGCCGCTCGCGCACGAGCCGCAGCGCGTCGTCGGGCTCGGCGCCGGTCGTCATCAGCAGCAGGGCGCCGTCGGGGACGACCACGCGCGCGTGCAGCGCGTCCAGGTCGGCGCTTGCCGGCGCGGACACGTCCCGGGGCCCTGCGGGGTCGGTGAGCGGGTGAGCGCCGAAGCCGTGGCGCAGGGCGGCCCGGCGCAGCCGCTGGCGCGGGCCCGGCCTACGCGGGGAGGCCGCGGCCCGCCGCTGGGCGAGGGCGAGTTCGTCCTCGCTGTAGCGCGGGCGCAGCAGCAGATCGGCGAGGAGGTCCATGGCGCCGGGCAGCTGCGCGGAGAGCACGCTGGTCGCCAGGATCAGCGACTCGGCGGTGACGACGGTGCTCAGCTCCGCGCCGAGGTCGGCCGCCCGGTCGGCGACGTCCTGCCGGGTACGGGCCGGGGCGCGGGTCCCGGTGCCCAGCAGAGCCGCCAGAAGCTCCTGAGCGGCCGCGCAGGACGGCTCGGTGCTCGCGTACGGCAGGACCAGCCGCAGCTCGGCCAGCGGCGCTCCAGGGGCCAGGACGGCCACGACGCGCAGTCCGTTGCCGAGGGTGGTGTCGGCGGTCTTGCGGTTCACCGCGGCTCTCCCTGGAGTTCGATCACGCTTCGGGGTCCGTCGAGCAGTGCGCGGGCGGCGGCGGACACCTCGTCGGGGGTGACGCGGGCCAGCTCGCCGGGGAGCGCGTCCGCGCCGCCGGCGCCGCCGAAGAGCAGTTCCGTGCGTCCATGGCCGACGGCGCGCGCGGTCAGCGAGTCGGCCTGGCGGTGGCAGGCCACCAGCAGGGAGTTGAGGGCCCTGCGGTGCTCGGTCTCGGACACGGGGTGCGCGGCGGCCTCCCGCAGTACGTCCAGCCAGCTCTCGACCGCCGCCGCCACCGGGACGCCCGGCGCCCGGCCCAGCAGCACGAGCGCCAGGTCGGGGGCGGCCGAGCCGAGCCACTGGCCGTAGTAGCCGCAGGTCACGCTCGCCGAGGTGAGCCGCCGGTCGCCGCGGGTCAGCAGGGGCAGTCGGGAGCGGCCGAGCACCTGGGCGAGCACGACGTGGGCGAGGTAGGCGGCCCGCTCGGCCACGGGGTCGGGCAGCGGGTGGCCCAGCGCGGCCCCGGGGACGGCTGAGGGCAGCCGCGAGAGGGGGGCCGCCGGGCCCTGCACGGGGGACGTGGCAGGACCCGGCGGAGCTATAGGGGCGGAGAGGGCAGAGGGGGCGGAGGAGGCTTCGGGCGTGCAGGGGGCGGACGGCGTGGCGGGGGCGGCGGGCGTGCTGGGCGCGGGGGCGACCTCGGCGAAGAGCCCGCGCGCCTGCTCGGCGACCCGCTCCGGCTCGACGTCGCCGACGACGGACAGCACCATCCGATCGGCGGTGTAGTGCCACCGGAAGAAGGCCGCGACCTCGTCGGCGCGTGCGCCGGCCAGCGCCGACGCCGTGCCGAAACTGTCCCTGCTGCCGGGCAGCAGGGCCGCCAGGGCCGTGTCCCAGACGCGGCCGCCGCTCGCGGCGCCCCGGATCTCCTCGGCGATCACCCCGGTCTCGGTGCGGATCACCTCGTCGGCCGGAGCGAAGTCGAGCAGCCGCCGCGCCTCCCACTCCAGGACGTCGCCGAGCATGTCGGCGGGCACGGAGGTGTGGAAGACGGTGTGGTCGCGGTGGGTCTCGGCGTTGCAGACCCCGCCCGCGCCCTCGATCCGCGCGACGTGCCCGGTGTCCTGCGCGTCGTCCATAGCGCGCGGGAACATCAGGTGCTCCACGAGATGGGCCATACCGTGGCGCCCCGCCGGGTCGTCGTCGCCGCCGGCGCCCACCGTCAGCGCGACGGCGGCCAGCCCGCGCGCGTACTGCGGCACGGACTCGACGCGCAGGCGCAGCCCGTTGTCGAGGGCGTCGGCGAACACGCTCATGCCAGCGGCCGGAAGACGGACACGCACATCTTGCGGCTGTCGCCGCCGTCGAAGGGCTGCTCGCGCCAGCCCGCGTACCGCGCGGTCAGCTCCAGGCCGGCGATCGCGCCCAGCAGGTCCAGCTCGCTCGGCCAGAGGTAGCGCATCACGGTGGTCGCGGACTTGGGGGCGTCCCCGTCCAGGAAGAGGGTGTTCTGGAGCATCATGTTCTGCGAGGCGGGCAGCACGCCGACCGACTCGATCATCGCGCCGCGCGCGCCGATCGGGTACGTCGTGACCTCGTTCTTCTTCTGCACGTGGTAGTCGCTGGGGTCGAAGGTCTCGATCACCACATGGCCGTCGGACGCGGTGTGCCGGGCTATGGCGTGCATCAGCGCGATCTGCTCGTCCACGGCCATCGCGCAGCACAGGACGTTGAAGGGCGCGAGGACGACGTCGAACCTCCGCCCGAGGTCCATCCCCGCGAAGTCGCCCCGCACCGGGGTGATCCGGCCCTGCGGGTCCTTCGCGGCGAGGCGGGCGAGCATGCCCTCGGATGACTCCACGCCGTGCACATGGAAGCCCTGGTCGGCGAGCGGCAGGGCCACCCGGCCGGTGCCCACGCCCAGTTCGAGGACGTCCGCGCCCGGGCGGGCGAGGGTGAGCAGGAACTCCCCGACGTCGGCGAGGTCGGGCGTGCTGGGGTACACCTCGTCGTACACCTCGGCCAGGGCGTCGCTGTACGCGGCGGTGATGGCGGCCCCGAAGCCGCCGGCCCCGACCGCTCCGTCCGCGCCGCCGTCGGCCATGGCGTCCGCGCCGCCGTCGGCCAGGGTGCTGTCCGCCATGGCGTCGTCGACGGTCTCGACCCCGATGGTCTCGGTCATCTCAAGCCCCTTCGTTCGCAGTGATGTTGTTCTCGGGGTGGAGCGGGTCGATGCCCGCCTCGCGGAACGCCCGTACGATCCGGTCCTCGACCGTCCCCTCGTCCGCCATCGCGTGGTCGACGAGCGCGGTGGCCAGCGCGAAGCTCCGGTGCTGGCCGAAGCTCATCCCGCTCTGCCCCGGCCGAGGGTCGTGCGGATCCCAGGCGGCGGCGACGCCCGGCGCGAGCTGCTCGGTGAACAGCGAGCCGTCCGAGCCCGTGCCGGGCAGCCCCCGCACGGCCTGCACGACGGCGCGTTCGCCGGGCTCGTGGTCGCCATGGAGGTAGACCACGATCCCGTCCCGGCGCGGGAAGTCGTCCGGGTCCGAGAGGGCCTTGGCGTGGTAGAGCGCCTCCGCCTTCTCGAGCGCGGCCAGCGCAGCGCCCCATAGCCGCACCGCGGCGTCGACGTCCATAGCGTGCAGAAACAGCCGGCGGATCGGTCCGGGCGGGCTGGGCAGGGCGCGCGAGCCCATCACGTAGAAGAATCCGGGCGACAGCGCGGGCCGGCTCGCCTCCAGGGCCAGCTCCACGATCTGCCCAGGCTCGAGCTCGCCCTCGGTCAGCAGCCGGTCGGCGGGCACCCGGGCGGTGATCTCCGGGAGCCGTACGACCAGTTGGTCGCCGTCGGGTCGGCGCAGCACCTCGATCAGCCGGCCGCGGGTCGGCGTCCTGCTGTGCGGCACGCCGGCGGCGAGCCGCGCCTCGAGGTCCGCGTCGCGCAGACTGCGGCGGGGCGGGGCGTCGCCCTCCTGGCGGTGTGCGCCGTTTCCGGCGTGGAACTCCTCGTACAGCGCGTTGGTGAGACGTCCGCGCAGGTCGCGCGGGCTGTCCGCGCTCAGCCGCCGCCCGGCCACGGTGGCCTCGAGGCCGTCCTCGCGCACCCAGACGAGGTCCAGGGCCGCGGTCAGTCGCGGGTTGATCGCGGTGAGAATCATCGAGGGCTCCCGAGCCGGAGGGTCGCGACCGCGCCGGCCGGATTGAGCAGCAGCGTGCGGCCGATGCCGGCGGCGGCCCGGGCGACGGGGTTGAGGACGGCGTGCGCCTGGGCGGTGGCGATGAGCCGGTCGTACATGTGCCAGCCGGCGAAGGCGACGGCCCGCTCGGCGAGTTCGGGGTCCGGCGTGCGGCACTCCAGATAGCCGCGCCAGAAGGCGGCGACGCGGGGCAGGTGCCGGCGCAGCCCGGCCGAGCCGCGCTCCACGATCTCCTCGTGCGAGAGGTCGAAGCCGAGGGCGGGCGCGTCCTTGTCGCCGGTGGGGGCGAAGACGGAGTACGTGGCCTGGAAGAGCCACTCCCCGACGAACGCGCCGACGTCGCGGGCCGGGTCGGCGATCCGGAACTCCTCCCAGTCGCACAGGTAGAGCATGCCCTCGTGCACGATGAACTGGTCGAAGCGCAGGTCGCAGTGGGCCGGGGTGTGCGGGGCGGCGCGCTCGCGCTCCCGCAGCCGGGCCAGCGCGGCGACGGCCTCGGCGTCGTCCTGGACGAGCTTCCAGGCGGCGATCTGGGCCATGCTCCGGTCCTGCGCCGCGCTCCAGGGGAACGCCTCCAGCCACCGCAGCGGCGGCAGCGGCGCCTCCCCCGCGTCGACCTCGGCGCCGCCCGGGTCCAGGCTGTGCAGCGTGGCGACGGCCCGTCCGGCGGCGGCGCACAGCTCGTCGTCGAAGTCGCCGTCCAGCGCGACCTCGGAGCCCGAGCGGGCGCCGGGCAGCAGCCGGTAGGCGCTGACCGCTGCGGCGCGGTCGGTGCCGAGGTGCTCGGGGACGCGGAGCGGGGCGGCGGCCGGGAGCTGCGCGGCGAGGGTCTCGAAGGACAGGGCGCGGTCGAGCTCGGGGCTGGTGCCGTCGGGCTCGCGGGCGACGGTCTTGACGAAGACCTGGTCGCCGCTGCGCGTCGAGCCGGCCCAGTTGTCGTTGCGGCCGCCGAAGGCGGTGAGGCCGTCGGCGGCGAACCCGCCCAGGCCCAGGCTCTCCAGCAGCGCGTTCACCTCGGGTGCGGCGTCCAGCCCGGTGGGCTGGTAGCGCAGCAGCGCCGGCTGCTCCTTCGTGGTGGTCATGACACTCCCTGGGGGACCGCCCTGCGGCCCTCCTCGTCGATCAGCTCAGCGGTGAAGTCGATGTAGTCGTGCAGTTCGTCGCTCCACTCGCAGAAGGAGGCGAAGTCCTGCATATGCGTGGCGACCCGGAGCACCGCGGCCCGGCCCACGAGCACCGGATCGGGCGGGGGGCGGTACGCGTCGGGGCGGCACGAGTCGCGGCCGTACGTGTCGTTGTCTGACGCATCGCGGCCGTACGTGTCGGGATTGGCCGAGTCGGAGCCGTACGCGCCGGAGCGGGCCGCGTCGTTGCCGTACGCCTCGCTGCCGTACGCGTCGAGGAATCCCTCCGCCAGCCCGTCGTAGTCGAAGTACGGCGCGGACCAGGCGATCTCCGCGAGGTCGCCGAGCGTCCAGCCCAGGTCGAGCTCCGGACGGCCCACGGCCAGGTCCTCCCCGGTCAGCAGCGCTGCTCTGCCCCGGCTCAGGGGAGGTATCAGCGCGCCGACCGAGGCCCAGCCGTGGACCAGCGTCCCGTCCGCGGGGTCGGCCGCCTGGGCGGCCCAGTCGAGCAGCAGCGTCAGCCGCTCCTCGCCCCAGGCCCTCGCCGCGGCCTCCCGCAGCCGCAGCGCCCCGGCGGGCAGGCCCTCGCCGCCCCGCGCCCACTCGCCGAGCCGCCGCAGCCCCGGGGGAATGCGGAGCTCCGTGTCGGCGGGCACGCGGACGCGGTGGAGCTCGCGCAGCGCGCGGGCCCCTGCGACGAGGGAGTGGGCCGCCAGCCGGCGTGCCTGCGGGCGGGGGTCCCGCAGCCAGGCGGCTACGGACGCCGAGCCGGCGGCCCTGTGGAGCAGCCCGTCGCCGAGGGGCTCGGGGACCGCCAGTTCGGCGGCCCCGCTCGCGGCGGGCGGTTCGGGGACGAGATGGGCGGCGGGGGCGGTCAGCGGGCCCGTGCGCTGCGGGCCCGGCAGATGCCACCAGAGGAAGGCGCCGTCGGGATCGCGCAGGACACGGGTGAGCTGGAGACCGGTCCCGTACTCCGCGACGGGTGCGGCAGCGGTCACGGCCCGGCCCTCCGCTGAGCCGCGCAGCACAGGTCGTACAGCTCGTTGAGCGGTGCGGAGCCGCCGTCCTCCACCTCTCCGGTGCTCGCGCTCTCGGCCTCGACGGTCGGCGCGAGGACGACGCCGGGACGCGACCGCAGCGTCTCCAAGTGGCCTTGGACGACAGGGTTCTTGAGCGCGCCGGGCGGCAGCGAGGGCGCGACGCCCACCAGGGCGCCGGTGGACTGGAGGGCGACCGTCAAAGGCGTGTCGGCGATCCCGAGCGCGAACCTGCTCACAAAGCTCAGGGTCGCTGGATGCACCAGGATCAGATCCGCCCATCGGGCCAGTTCGACGTGCGGGACGTCGACTCCGGAGAATTCATTCCAGTCGTCGATGAAGACTTCTCTGCCGGAGAGCACGGAGACGGCGTCCGCCGATACGAATCGGCGGGCCGATCGGGTCAGCGCGTACCTTTTCTCCGTCTGCGGCAGTGAATTGTTGAGCCAGTTGATCCAGAAGGGCAGGAACGCCACTCCGAGCGCCCCGGTCCCCACCACGAGCACACGTCTGAAACCTGCATCCGGAAGATCCATGACGCCTCCCCTCGTCGGGTGCGGGGCCGGGGTCCGGCCGGCGACGCGAACGCGCCGGCCGGACCCCGAGGCTCACCTCACGCAGTGTCTGACCTGGTACTTGGTCAGCACTTCTTCTCGACGGTCTTCGCGGCGAGCGAGCCGAGGGCGGCGGCGCACTGCTGCGAGGAGCGAGCGGTGATGATCGTGGCGCGGATCGCCCACGGGATGGTGGGGCTGAACGCCGGGGCGGCCTCCTTGCCGTCGTGCAGGCCCAGCTCCTCCGCGGAGGTGTAGGCGGTGTAGCCGTCGAACAGGTCCTTCTCGGAGACGTTCTGCATGAGGAGATCCTCCATAGGGAAATGACTGGATCGGCAGACGATCGTCGGCCGACCGGATCGACAAGTGGTGTTTGCCGACCGTCCGTTGCGGACAGATCGATATTCACCCACCCGGCCCGGGTCGCACTATTGGCTCTTGCGGCATGGCCTCTCCCGGCATTGCCCGACACGGCAATACCAGACCGGCATTGCCTGACACGGCATGACCCGCCCGGCATCGCCCCTCCCGGCATTGCCGCAAACGCCAATTCCCCTCGCCTATATAGAGAGACTAGAAATACCTGGGTGAACACAACTGACGCAGAACAGCCTCCGGCCGAGCGGCCCGCGCTGCGCGCGCTGCTCTCTTATGCGCGACCGCACCGCGGAGTCCTCCTGGTGGTGCTGCTGCTGACCCTGCTGGGCAGCGCCGCCGGCCTCGCGCAGCCCATGGTCATCCAGTCGGTCCTGACGAAGCTCATGATCGGCAGCAGCCTGCGCGACGAGATCCTCCTGCTCGTGGGGCTGCTCGCGCTGTCCATCGGCCTGATGTGGACGCAGGCGTGGCTCAGCGAGCGCACCGCCGAGCGCGTGGTCCTCCAGGTCCGGCGCGGCCTGATCTCCCGCCTGATCCGCCTGCGCACCAGCGAGTTGGACCGTACCGAGCCGGGCGGTCTGACCACCCGGGTGACCTCGGACAGCACCCTCGTACAGCACGCGGCGACGGGCGGGCTCATCCAGCTCGTCGACGGATCGATCCATCTGCTGGCCACCATCGTCCTGATGGGCATCACCAGCCTGCCGCTGCTCGGCATCACCTCGGGCGTCCTGCTGGTCATCGGCGTCGCCATGGGCGTCGTCATGCCCCGCATCCGACGGGTCACCACCGAGGCGCAGAGCTCGGTCGGCGACATCGGCGCCGCACTGGACCGCTCGCTCGGCGCCGCCCGCACGGTCAAGGCCAACGGCGGCGAGGCGATCGAGACCGCGCGCGCCTCCGACGCGGCCGAGAGCGCCTACCGCGCGGGCCTGACCGGCGCCCGCTACCACGCCCTGATCGCCGTGCTCTCCGGGCTGATCGTCCAGGCGTCCTTCCTCGCCGTCATAGGCTTCGGCGGCGCGCTCGTCGCCATGGGGTCGCTCGACCTCGCGGCCCTGATCGGCTTCCTGCTCTACCTCTTCAACATCGGCGGCCCCGTCCTGTCCCTGGTCGGCGGCACCACCGCGCTCCAGCAGGGCCTCGGCGCCCTCGCCCGGATCGAGGAGGTCAAGCACATGGAGGCCGAGGACGACGTCGACGAGAAGACGACGACGCCGTCCGGCCCGCCGCCCCAGGTCACGGTCAAGGACCTGACCTTCGCCTACCAGGGCCGTACGCCCACCCTGGTCGGCACCACCTTCACCGCGCCCGCCGGCGGAGTCACCGCCATCGTCGGCCCGTCCGGATCCGGCAAGACCACCGTCTTCTCGCTGATCCAGCGGTTCTACGACATGGACGGCGGCAGCATCCACCTCGACGGCGCCGACATCCGCTCGCTCAGCCGGGCCGAGCTGCGCCGCCGTATCGCCTACGTCGAGCAGGACTCGCCGATGCTGGCCGGAACGCTCCGGGAGAACCTGCTCTACTCCGCGCCCGACGCGAGCGACGACGACATCGCCGACGTACTGCGCAAGACGCTCCTGGAAGACTTCGTGGCCCGGCTGCCCGAGGGCCTGGACACGCCCGTCGGCACCCGGGGCCTGGCCCTGTCCGGCGGCGAGCGCCAACGCCTCGCCATCGCACGGGCGTTGCTGCGCCGGCCGCAGGTGCTCCTCCTGGACGAGGTCACCGCGCATCTGGACGGGCTGAGCGAGACGGCCCTGCGCAAGACCGTCGAGCAGGCCGCGAAGGACTGCACCGTCCTGCTGATCGCGCACCGGCTCTCCACCGTGACCTCCGCCGACCAGCTGGTCCTCTTCGAGGGCGGTCAAGTGCGCGACCACGGGCTGCATGCCGAGCTGCTGGCGAGGAATGATCTCTACCGGGACCTGACCGCGACCCAGCTCGCGGCGGTCCACTGAACCCGGCCCTGTTGAACGCGCCCCACTGGACGCGCCCGTTGAACCCGGCTCCACTGAACGCGGCCGGCGTCGGCCGCGTCTCACACTGAGCCAGGCGTACCACCGTCAGTTCTGACCACGCTGAAGGACGAAGGACCGAAGGACCCCTCATGAACGACACCGCCCACACGCCCATCTCCACCACGGACGACCGCTTCGGCGACGTCAGCGTCCATCTGGCGGGCCAGGAGTCCCTAGTGGTCGAGGGAGAGCAGATCCCCCGGGTCACCCTGGACCGTACGCCCGGCTCGGAGCGCGAGGACCACATCGCCATCGGCACCCGCGACCCCGAGCAGCTGACCATGACCATCGACGGGCGGCAGGTGAAGCTGGACCCGGCGAAGGGCAAGCTGAGCCGCCGCTCGTACCGCGTGGACGTGGAGCACGAGGGGACGGCCTACCGGCTGGTCCCGGACTCCATTCCGAGCAGCCGGCTGACCCGGGACGGGATACACGTCGGGGACTTCTCCTCCGACGGCGACGGGCGCGTGATCGCGGAGTGGCGCGAGGACGCCGAGGTCGAGCCGCTGGACGCGTCGGTCGGCTATGCGCTGGCGGCGGCGTTCGGCACGGGGGCGCAGCCGATGTGGATGATGGCGATCGACGCGGTGAGCACGGCGCTCCCCTAGTACCCAGGCGGCGGACAGACGAGAACTCCCCGCCGGACCTGCTCCGGCGGGGAGTTGCTCTGCGCGAGATATGCGTACGGACGCGACAGTCGGGATGACCCGTCAGACCTGCTGGCCCTTGATGTCGTCCGCGTAAAGATGCGACACGATCGCGGCCTCGAACCGCGACTTGAGCTGGAGCTTGCGCACGATGCTCGTGGTGTGCGCCCGGACCGTACGTTCCGCGATGCCCAGCCGGCGCGCCAGCCAGCGGTTCTGCTCGCCGCTCGCCAGCAGTTCCAGCACCTCCAGCTCGCGCTCGGTGAGCGCGGAGAAATCCAGTACGTGTCGATCGGTCACTGATCTCAAAGCAGCCTCCTTCATTGATCGTTCACCGTCCCCCGTCACTCGACCGGTCCGGTCTTCTGCAACACGCCACCACGGCGGGGCCCAGTGATCCATGTCACTTCGGGCCTCCGTCTCGGGCTCGCCTCTTTACCGTTGAATTACCCTCTCCCCCATCACTTCGACGGTTGCGCGGCATCTGACCCATGCCCGGCGAGCCGTCGGCTGGACGGCAAGCGGGGGGCAACAGTGAGCGGCGCGAGCCTGTCGATACTCGGACTCACAGCCACGGAAGAACGTGTCTACCGGCACTTTCTGCGGAATCCGGAGACGTCTGCCGAGGACATTCATCTGCTCCTCCACGCTCCGCGCGAAGAAGTCGAGAAGGCGCTGGCCCATCTCGCCGAGCTCAGCCTGCTGCGCACGGGCGAGCGGGGCACGACGGCCAGCGATCCCGAGGACGCGGTGGGCCGGCTCGCCGATCTGCGGCTGCGCGAACTCCACGAGCAGCTGCGGCTGGTGACCCAGTCCCGGCATCTGGTCACGGAGCTGCGCGCCGAGCAGGAGGCCCGGCCGCTGGCCGCGCAGGGCGTCGAGCGGATGGAGATCCTGGCCCAGATCCGGGACCGGATCGACGATCTGGCGTTCTTCGCGCGCGAGGAGATCCTCTCCGTCGAGCCGTACACCGCGCTCACCCCGGAGAACATCGCGCATGCGCGCCCGCTCGACATGCGCTGTCTGCGGCGCGGCATACGTATCCGCAGCGTCGTCCTCAAGGAAGCGCTGGAGCACCCGCCGACGGTGTCCTATCTGCGCGAACTGACCGCGCAGGGCGCGACGATCCGGGTCGCCGGAAGCCTCTCGGAGCGCATCCTGGTGTACGACCGGCAGACCGCGCTGGTCCCCGTCGACCCGGCCGACACCTCGCGCGGCGCGCTGGTCACCCAGCAGGCGGGTCTGGTCTCCAACATCCTGGCCCTCTTCGAGAAGATCTGGGACCACGCCACGGACCTCTCGGCGCTGATCGCACCGGCCGACGCCGACGCGCAGCCGCTGTCGGCGAACGGGCTCACCGCGATCGAGCAGCAGGTGCTCGAGGAGATGTGCCGGGTGGCGAAGGACGAGACCGGCGCACGCAACCTGGACATCTCGGTCCGTACGTACCGTCGTCATGTCGCGGACCTGCTGCGCGTCCTGGACGCCAGCAGCAGACCGCACGCGGCGCTGCTGGCGAGGGAGAAGGGCTGGATCTAAGACGCGGCCGCCGACCGGGGCGCGAGGGGTTTCGGGCGCCGCGCCCCCAGGAACCTGTCGGGCCTCACCGGCGCGTCCCGCCGCGTCGCCGCCATGGACCTCAGGCGCTCGCAGGACCTCACCGGCCCGGGCGCCCAGGGCCCGTAGCGCCTCAGCGCCCAAGACCTCAAGGTCTTCCAGGACTTGCGGGACTTCCAGGGCCGCAGACTCGGCGACCCGTCGCGGCTCAGCGACTCGTCGCGGCCCACCGGCCTGTCGCGGCTCAGCGACTCGTCGCGGCCCACCGGCCCGTCGCGCCTCACCAACCCGCCCCGCCGCGTCCCCGCCTACCGGCTCAGGCGCGCGACACCGGTCCGGGCGGGCCTGGGTCCTGGACCCGCCACCCCGGCAGCGAGCTGTCCCTGAGCGCCGCCGCCAGCCTCTCTCGTACGACATCGGTTCCGGCTCCCCCCGCCGAATGGACCCGCAGCCAGATTCGGTCCTCCTCCACCCGCTGTCCGCAGACCCAGTCGGCGGGCAGCATCCCGATGAGCCTGATGACGGCGGTCTCGCCCGGCGCGGCGTCCGCCCTGACGCGGACCGCCGTCACCTCTTCCTCCCACTCCGCTTCTCGTCCGTCGTGCGTGCCGTGCCCGTCGTGCTGTTCTTCCCGCTTCTCCGGCACCGGCTCTCACTGCCAGCCGTTGACGCACATCACCTGGCCCACGAAGGCGGACACCGGTTTGGGCAGGGGCATCCCGCAGATGCGCTCCATCACCCGGTCCGGCTTCGCCGTCGGCTGGGCGGCCGCCTGTCCCGGCGCCGCCAGGACCAGCAGGGCAAGGGCCGGCATCAGGACGGCGGTCGTCTTGGCATACAGGCTGACGCTCATCGTTCCTCCACGAATCCGTGCACCTCAGGGTGCGTCTGGACGGTTCTGCCAGCGAGAACCAGCCTGCCAGCGGCGTGGAGAGCCCTCCATAGAGATCACTGTCAGCTTGCTGCACTGGCAGGTCAGCTTTGTGCCAACCGCCTTTCTCACACGACTGCGGGGCCGGAGAGCAGAAAGCTCTCCGGCCCCGCAGGCCAGGCAGTGGAGGTGCTATTCGGAGCGCTTGGGCCGCCAGACCACGAGCGCGCTCGCCTGCTGCACATCCTGGTACGGCACGAGATCGCGCCGGTAGGAGGCGTGCACCTGGGCCTCGCGCTGCTGCAGGACGGCCGCCGCGCCCTCCACGGCGGACGACAGCTCGGCCACCCGCTGCTGCAACGCGGCGACCTGGTTCTCCAGTTCGATGATGCGCTTGATTCCGGCCAGGTTGATGCCCTCGTCCTGCGACAACTGCTGGACGGTGCGCAGCAGTTCGATGTCGCGGGCGGAGTAGCGCCGACCACGGCCGGGGGTCCGGTCCGGGGAGACCAGACCCAGCCGGTCGTACTGCCGCAGGGTCTGCGGGTGCAGCCCGGACAGCTGGGCCGCCACCGAGATGACGTACACCGGCGACTCGTCGGTCAGTTCGTACGGGTTGCGACTGCGACCCGACCGGCCATCCATGTCAAGCTCCCTTCGCCGCCTGGAACAGCTCGGCCCGCGGGTCCGCGTCCGCGGTGGCGTCGCGGTAGGCCTCCAGCGCTTCCTTCGCCTTCTCGCTGAGCTCGTCGGGAACGGCGACCTCGACGGTGACCAGCAGGTCCCCACGGGTGCCGTCCTTGCGGACCGCGCCCTTGCCGCGGGCGCGCATCGTACGGCCGTTGGGCGTGCCGGCCGGCAGCTTGAGGGTCACCGGGGGCCCGCCCAGGGTGGGCACCTTCACCTCGCCGCCGAGCGCCGCCTCCGGGTAGGAGACGGGCACGGTGACGGTGAGGTTGTCGCCCTTGCGGCCGAAGACCGGGTGCGCGTCGACGTGGACGACCACGTAGAGGTCGCCCGCCGGGCCGCCGCGCTCGCCCGGCGCGCCCTTGCCGCGCAGCCGGATCCGCTGCCCGTCGGAGACTCCCGCCGGGATGCGGACCTGCATGGTGCGCGAGGAGCGGGCGCGCCCGCTGCCCTTGCAGACGTCGCAGGGGTCCTGGGCGATCAGCCCGCGGCCCTTGCAGTCCACGCACGGGTCGGTCAGCGAGAAGGAGCCGCTGCCGCCGCGCGAGACCTGGCCGGTGCCGACGCAGGTCGGGCAGACGCGAGGCGTGCCGTTCTTGTCGCCGGTGCCCGAGCAGTCCTTGCAGGGAGCCTGGCTGGACATCCGCAGCGGGACCGTGGCCCCGTCGACCGCCTCGGTGAAGCTGAGCGTCACCTCGGACTCGATGTCCTGGCCGCGGCGCGGCTGGGTCCGGGGACCCGTGGGGCCGGCGCCCCGGTTGAACAGGCCGCCGAAGACGTCCCCGAGGCCGCCGCCGAAGCCGCCGGCCCCGCCGGCGCCGCTCTGAGCCCCGCCCTGGGCGCCTCCGAAGAGGTCGCCCAGGTCGAAGTTGAACGAGCCGCCCGCCCCGCCGGGTCCGGCGCGGAAGCCGCCGTTGCCGAACAGGGCGCGTGCCTCGTCGTACTCCTTGCGCCGCTTGGGGTCGCCGAGGATGTCGTTGGCCTCGGAGATCTCCTTGAAGCGCTCCTCGGCCTTGACGTCGCCCTTGTTGGCGTCCGGGTGGAACTCGCGGGCGAGCTTCCGGTACGCCTTCTTGATCTCGGCTTCGGTCGCGTCCTTGGGGACGCCGAGAACCTTGTAGTAGTCCTTCTCGACGAAGTCCTTCGTGCTCATCGACGTCCCTCCTCTCGGCCCGTCACTGCGTCAGCCCTCGTCCGGGCCACCGCTCTCCTCGTCGTCGCCGCTCTCGTCCTTCGCCGCGGGCGCCGCGCCCGGCTGGGGCTCGGCCACCGCGACCCGCGCGGGGCGGATGGTCCGCTCGCCGATGCGATACCCCGGCTGAAGGACCGCGACGCACGTCGTCTCGGTGACGTCCGGCGCGTACGAGTGCATCAGGGCCTCGTGGATCGTCGGGTCGAAGGGCTCGCCCTCCTTGCCGAACTGCTGCAGGCCCATCTTGGCCGCGGCCGTCTCGAGAGACTCCGCGACCGACTTGAACCCGCCCACCAGCTCCCCGTGCTCACGGGCGCGGCCGATGTCGTCGAGCACGGGCAGCAGCTCGGTCAGCAGAGTCGCCGTGGCGATCTCCTTGACCGTGACCCTGTCCCGCTCCACGCGGCGACGGTAGTTCTGGTACTCGGCCTGGAGCCGCTGGAGGTCGCCCGTGCGCTCGGCGTGCGCGGTGCGGACCTGGTCCAGCTGGGCCGTCAGGCCTGCGATCTTTGCTGCGTCCCCTGCCGGGGCCGCCGGGCCCTCCTTCTCGGAGGACTCGGCGGACTCGGCGGCGTCGTCAGAGGCTGCGCCGGAGGGGACGTCGGGCTTCTCCTCGAAGCCCGGGGTCTCCTCCGTCACGCGGCACCGCCCTTCGGCTTCTCGTCGTCGACGATCTCGGCGTCGACCACGTCGTCGGCGTTGTCCGCGGACTGGGCCTGCTCGCCGGCCGGGGCGTCGGCGCCGCCGGCGGCCTGCCCGGCCTGGGCGTCGGCGTACATCGCCTGGCCGAGCTTCTGGCTGACCGCGGCGACCTTCTCGGTGGCGGTGCGGATCTCGGCCGTGTCCTCGCCCTTGAGCTTCTCCTTCAGCTCGCCGAGCGCGGTCTCGACCTCGGTCTTCACATCGCCGGGGACCTTGTCCTCGTTGTCCTTGAGGAACTTCTCGGTCTGGTAGACGAGCTGCTCGCCCTGGTTGCGCGACTCGGCGGCCTCGCGGCGACGGTGGTCCTCGTCCGCGTACTGCTCGGCCTCCTGGCGCATCCGGTCGACCTCGTCCTTCGGCAGCGAGGAGCCGCCGGTGACGGTCATCTTCTGCTCCTTGCCCGTGCCCAGGTCCTTCGCGGTCACGTGCATGATGCCGTTGGCGTCGATGTCGAAGGCGACCTCGATCTGCGGGACCCCGCGCGGGGCCGGCGGCAGACCGGTCAGCTCGAACATCCCGAGCTTCTTGTTGTACGCCGCGATCTCGCGCTCGCCCTGGTAGACCTGGATCTGCACGGACGGCTGGTTGTCCTCGGCCGTGGTGAAGATCTCGGACCGCTTGGTCGGGATCGTGGTGTTGCGCTCGATGAGCTTGGTCATGATGCCGCCCTTGGTCTCGATGCCGAGGGACAGCGGGGTCACGTCGAGGAGCAGGACGTCCTTGACCTCGCCCTTGAGGACGCCGGCCTGGAGGGCTGCGCCGATGGCGACGACCTCGTCGGGGTTGACGCCCTTGTTGGCGTCCTGACCGCCGGTCAGCTCCTTGACGAGCTCGGCGACGGCGGGCATCCGGGTCGAGCCGCCGACCAGGACCACGTGGTCGATCTCGGACAGCTGGATGCCGGCGTCCTTGATGACGTTGTGGAACGGGGTCTTGCAGCGCTCGAGCAGGTCCGAGGTGAGCTGCTGGAACTGAGCGCGCGTGAGCTTCTCGTCCAGGTGCAGCGGGCCCTCGGCGGACGCCGTGATGTACGGCAGGTTGATCGTCGTCTCGGTCGAGGACGACAGCTCGATCTTCGCCTTCTCCGCGGCCTCGCGCAGACGCTGGAGAGCCATCTTGTCCTTGGACAGGTCGACGCCGTGGCCGTTGGCGAACTGCTTCACCAGGTAGTCGACGACGCGCTGGTCCCAGTCGTCGCCGCCGAGGTGGTTGTCGCCGTTGGTGGCCTTCACCTCGACGACGCCGTCGCCGATCTCCAGCAGCGAGACGTCGAAGGTGCCGCCGCCGAGGTCGAAGACGAGGATCGTCTGGTCGTCCTTGTCGAGGCCGTACGCCAGGGCGGCCGCGGTGGGCTCGTTGACGATGCGCAGGACGTTCAGACCCGCGATCTCACCGGCCTCCTTGGTGGCCTGACGCTCGGAGTCGTTGAAGTAGGCCGGGACGGTGATGACCGCGTCCGTGACCTTCTCGCCCAGGTAGGACTCGGCGTCGCGCTTCAGCTTCTGCAGGATGAAGGCGCTCATCTGCTGCGGGTTGAAGTTCTTCCCGTCGAGCTCGATCTTCCAGTCGGTGCCCATGTGGCGCTTGACCGACCGGATGGTCCTGTCGACGTTGGTCACTGCCTGACGCTTGGCGACCTCGCCGACCAGCACCTCACCGTTCTTCGCGAAGGCGACGACGGACGGCGTGGTCCTGGCGCCCTCGGCGTTGGTGATGACGGTGGGCTCGCCGCCCTCCAGAACGCTGACGACGGAGTTAGTCGTGCCCAGGTCGATGCCGACCGCACGTGCCATTTCAATTCCTCCAGCTGACTTGAGTGGATCTGGCTCAAGGATGCATGAACGGGCGGAACGAGTCAACAGACCTGAGTCGGGCCCACTCAACTTTTATCTCGCCCTAACGAGCACCCTTGCCCTTGAACGCGTGGCGCACCGGTCCTCGCCCTCTCGACCGTGCGAGAGTCGTAGCCGCGAAAAGCCGCGAAAAAGATCAATCCCGAACGACAGCGACAAAGTGCCGGCGACAGAGGGCGGCGACGAGAGACGACGCGCCAACGCGTCACCAACGTGACAGAAGAGCGCGAAAGAAGCGAAACGGCGGCCGAGAGCCCCCGAGGCATACGGAGGCATCCGGGCGGTCAGCCCCCAAGGCCCTACGGAAGGACGCGCGCCCATGCCGGCAAAGCGAGCCGTCGACCTGACGGTCGGCCTGTTCCTGCTGCTGCTCCTGTCCCCCGTGCTGATCGCCGCCGGCGCGGCCGTCGCCCTCACCTCGCCGGGGCCCGTGCTGCACCGCGAGACGCGCATCGGTCTGTGCGGACGCACGTTCGCGCGGTTCACCTTCCGTACCGCGCGGGCCGGCCCCGGGCCCGTACGCCAGCCGACCCCCGTGGGACGCCTGCTGCACCGCTGCCTCCTGGACGGGCTGCCCCAGCTGCTGAACGTGGTGCGCGGCGAGATGTCGCTGGTCGGCCCGGCGCCGCTGCCGCCGCGCCGGCACGGCAGGCCGGTCGGCGCGGACCGCGCGCGGCTCGGGGTGCGCCCCGGCGTCACCGGGCTCTGGCAGATCAGCGGGCGGTCGGAGCTCCCCTGGGAGGAAATGAGCGTCCTGGACCTGCATTATGTGGACCAGCACTGGCTCGGCCTGGATCTGGTCATCCTGGCCCGCACCGTCCCCGCGGCGGTCGCCGGCCGGCGGCCGCACGGCGCCGGACGCCGCTCGGCGAAGGCCGCGTGACGTTCGGCGCAGGCCGCCCGATGTTCGGCGCAGGCCGTCTGAGCAGGCCGGACCGGGCCCGCGCGAGCGGTCTGCTCAGCGCCGCCGAGCAGCCTGGTCAGGGTTGCCTGAGCGACACAGATCACCGCCTGCGCGGCTACAGTGCGGCGTCATAAGTGGGTACTCTCAGCACGGACTGAATAAGTTACCGCTTAGTAGAAGTCGCTGATTCCCACCCTCGCAGGCCCGAGGAGCCCCCAAATGCAACTCGCCGCGATCATCGTGTCGCTGGTCATCACGGTGGTGGCCGTGGCGCTGTTCGGCCGCGCCATCGCGCAGATCTACCGCTTCGTGAAGCTCGGCCAGCCCGTGCCCGCGGGCACGCGCACCGGCGACCCGACACAGCGCACCATCACGCTGGTCAAGGAGTTCCTCGGCCATACGCGCATGAACCGCTGGGGCGTCGTCGGCGTGGCGCACTGGTTCGTGGCGGTGGGCTTCTTCTCACTGCTGCTCACGATCGTGAACGCCTTCGGCCAGCTGTTCCAGGCCGACTGGCTGATCCCGATCATCGGCGACTGGCTGCCGTACGAGATCTTCACCGAGTTCCTCGGCCTGATGACCGTCCTCGGCATCCTCACCCTGATCGTCATCCGGCAGCTCAACCGGCCGGGCGGGGCGGGCCGCAAGTCCCGTTTCGCGGGCTCCAAGACGGGCCAGGCGTACTTCGTCGAGGCCGTCATCCTGATCGTCGGCGTCTGCATCATGACGCTGCGCGCCCTGGAGGGCGCCCAGCACCACGTCACCAGCTGGGAGCCGGGCTTCTTCGCCTCGTACCCGCTGATCGCGGTGCTCGACAACCTGAGCCTGAGCACGATCCAGCACCTCACCTACTTCTTCGCGGCGCTCAAGATCGTCACGTCCTTCACCTGGATGATCACGGTCTCGCTCAACACCAACATGGGTGTGGCCTGGCACCGCTTCCTCGGCTTCCCGAACATCTGGTTCAAGCGCGACGCCAAGGGCGGCACCGCACTGGGCGAGCTGCTGCCGATGACCTCGGGCGGCAAGGAGATCGACTGGGAGGACCCGGCCGAGGACGCCGTCTTCGGCGTCTCCCAGGTCGAGCAGTTCTCCTGGAAGGGCATCCTCGACTTCTCCACCTGCACCGAGTGCGGCCGCTGCCAGTCGCAGTGCCCCGCGTGGAACACCGGCAAGCCCCTCTCGCCGAAGCTCCTGATCATGTCGCTGCGCGACCACGCGCACGCCAAGGCCCCCTACCTGCTCGCCGGCGGCGGCAAGGACATGGAGGGCAACGAGAAGGCGACCGAGGAGCAGCTCAAGGACGTTCCCGCCGCCGCCCTCGCGGAGGCCGAGCGCCCCCTCATCGGCACCGCCGAGGAGAACGGCGTCATCGACCCGGACGTGCTGTGGTCCTGCACCACCTGCGGCGCCTGCGTCGAGCAGTGCCCGGTCGACATCGAGCACATCGACCACATCGTCGACATGCGCCGCTACCAGGTGATGATCGAGTCCGCGTTCCCGTCCGAGGCGGGCACGATGCTCAAGAACCTGGAGAAGAAGGGCAACCCCTGGGGTCTGGCCAAGAAGCAGCGCGTGGAGTGGACCAAGGAGGTCGACTTCGAGGTCCCGATCGTCGGCAAGGACCTGGAGGACCTCTCCGAGGTCGAGTACCTGTACTGGGTCGGCTGCGCGGGCGCGCTGGAGGACCGGGCCAAGAAGACCACCAAGGCCTTCGCTGAGCTCCTGCACATGGCGGGCGTCAAGTTCGCGATCATGGGCGGCGACGAGAAGTGCACCGGCGACTCCGCCCGCCGCCTGGGCAACGAGCCGCTGTTCCAGCAGCTCGGCGCGGAGAACGTGGCGATGCTGAACATGGCCTACGGCGAGGACGACGAGGACCCCTCGACGAAGAAGCCCAAGGCGTCGAAGAAGATCGTCGCGACCTGCCCGCACTGCTTCAACACGATCGCGAACGAGTACCCCCAGCTGGGCGGCGAGTTCGAGGTCATCCACCACACGCAGCTGCTCCAGCACCTCATCGACGAGGGCAAGCTCGTCCCCGTCACCCCGGTCGAGGGCCTGATCACCTACCACGACCCGTGCTACCTGGGCCGCCACAACAAGGTCTACACGCCGCCGCGCGAGATCATGTCGGCCGTCCCGGGCCTGCGCCAGCAGGAGATGCACCGCCACAAGGAGCGCGGCTTCTGCTGCGGCGCCGGCGGCGCCCGGATGTGGATGGAGGAGCGGATCGGCAAGCGCATCAACACCGAGCGCGTCGACGAGGCCCTCTCGCTCAACCCCGACATCGTGTCGACGGCGTGCCCGTTCTGCCTGGTCATGCTCACCGACTCGGTCAACGGCAAGAAGAACGACGGCAAGGCCAAGGAGTCCCTCCAGGTCGTCGACGTCGCCCAGCTCCTGCTGGACTCGGTCAAGACGGCCCCGGCCGACCCCGAGCCCGCCGAGGAGACGCAGGACGCGCCGGAGACAGAACCGGTGAAGTAGCGCCGGCGTCTTCACAGACGAGAGCGGCCGGACCTGCCTCGGGGGCAGGACCGGCCGCTTCCGCGTGTCGCGGCGCTTTCCGCGCGCCATAGCGCTCGCTCTCGCCCGCCGGACGACTCGCCGCCGAACGACCCGCCCGCCGGACATCTTCACCGTCGGCCATCTCACCGCCGGGCATCTCACCCGCCGGACATGCGGTGACCTGCGATGACCTGCGGCGACCTGCGGCCAGGTGCGCCGCTGATGCGTGATTGCGCCGTTTTCCCACCGCGCTGCATAACCTTTGGCCAGCGATTCGGCCCCTTCCATTGCCCTGGCGCCGCCGCCCGACGAGCATCGTGGGTCGGCAGGGCACACACGAGACGTACGAGAAGGGGTGGACGCAGTGCTGCGTGCGCGTACGGGGACGGCCATCGGCGCGGTCGGCACCGCGGTCTGCGCCGCCGCGGTCCTGCTGACGGGCTGCGACGCCGCCCCCTCCTCCTCCCGCCCCGAGGCCCGCCCCGCGGCCGCCAAGAACGGCGACACGGCCCCGCTGGCCGGCAAGGCCGCCGCGCCCCGCCTCGCCGTCCCGCACGGCGACGGCAGCCGCGTCGCCTCCGACTTCAACGGCGACGGCCACCGCGACCTCGTGCTGAACGACCTGGTGAAGGCCCCGGGCGACACCCACGGCGACGACGCGGGCATCGGCGTCGTCTACGGCACCGCTGCCGCACGCGGCCTCGACCCGGCCGTACGCCAGCTTCTGACGCCCTCCGCCAACGCCGCCGAGGTCAAGGGCACGCTCCCCGCCGCCTTCGACGCGGAGGCCGCCTGCGACCTCGACGAGGACGGCTTCGCGGACCTGGTCGTCGCCACCGACCCGCCGTACGACGGGATAGGCCGGCCGCCCGTGCCGATCCAGCTGCTCTTCGGCTCCCCGTCCGGACTGACCGGCAAGGCGGCCGTCCTGAAGATCCCCGGCGTGGCCCGCTACGGCAACGACTGGCCCGACCACCCCGTCTGCGGCGACTTCGACGGCGACGGCGCGAACGACCTGGCGGTCACCGCCTCCGCGGGCCAGGTCAGCTTCCTGCGCGGCCCCTTCACCCGCGCCGGCGCCCCGCGCGCCGCCGCGGCCCCCGTCCCGGCGGGCGGCACGGTCCTCGCCGCGCCGGAGAAGGCCGACGTCGACGGCGACGGCGCCGACGACCTGGTCGCCCTGTCCCGCGCGCACGCGCCCGGCACGGCCGCTCGGGGCACGCTGCTCCTCGGCGGCCCCGAGGGCCCGCGCCGCGCGGGCGGCGCCTACGCGTACGACGCCGTCCCCAAGCCGCCGGCCCCCGCGCTCGCCTCCGGCGAGACGAGGCCGACGACGGACGTGCTCGTGTACGCCGACTTCTCGGGCGACAGACGCCTGGACGTCGTCACGCGCACGCACCGGGGCGAGAGGGCGGACGTGGTGGCGCTGTACGCTGCGCCGACGCGCCCCGGGCCCGACCCGGCGATCACCTTCAGCACCCGGCTCTTCCTGCCCTGACCAGCGGGGAGACGTAGGGGGGGCCAGCCCCCCAGGGTTCCCCTAGGGGATGTCACAGGTCGGCCGCAAAGGCGCCCGCGTTCCCGCTCCTCCGCCACCCTGTGGACGCGGACCGGGTACGTTCGATTACGTGGCTGGATTCAGGATCGGACGCGGCCGGGACAACCGCGCGCAGCAGCAACCGCAGCAGGCCCCGCCGCCCTATAGGGGCGGCGGCCCCAGAGCCGGGGCCCCGGGCGGCTCAGGCGGCTATGCGGCGCCGCCGTACGCGCAACCCCAACACCCGCAGCAGCAGTGGCCGCAGCCGGCGGGCGGGCGCCAACAGCAGCACCCCCAGGGCCCGTACGGCGAGCCGGAGTACTTCGGCGACCCGTACGGCCAGCAGCCCCACGACCCGTACGCGGCCAACAACCCTGGCCACACACAGGCGTTCAGCATCAACGACGACCAGTACGGCGACGGCGCGACCTACCACGCCGGCGGACACCCTGCGGCCCCGACGGGCCCGCGGCTGCACTGGAAGCAGCTGCTGAGCGGCATCGTGCTGCGCCCGGGTCCGACGTTCTGGCAGATGCGCGACTACCCGGTGTGGGGCCCGGCCCTGGTCGTGACGTTCCTCTACGGCCTGCTGGCGATCTTCGGCTTCGACCAGGCGCGCGACGAGGCGATCAACGCGACGATCTCGTCGGCGATCCCGTACGCGCTGAGCACGGCGGTGGCGTTCGTCATCGGCGGCCTGATCCTGGGCGCGGTGACCCATACGCTGGCCCGCCAGCTGGGCGGCGACGGAGCCTGGCAGCCGACGATCGGCCTCTCCATGCTGATCATGTCCCTCACGGACGCCCCGCGCCTGCTGTTCGCCCTGTTCCTGGGCGGCGAGAACTCCCTGGTGCAGGTAGTGGGCTGGGTCACCTGGCTGGCGGCGGGCGCGCTGTTCACCTCGATGGTGAGCAAGTCGCACGACCTCCCGTGGCCGAAGGCGCTGGGCGCGTCGGCGATCCAGCTGGTGGCGCTGCTGTCGATCATCAAGCTGGGCACGATCTAGCTCTGACCGCCGGCGAGACACGTCAAAGGCCCCCGCGGCGATGCGGGGGCCTTTTCTACGCCCGCCCTGTCGTCTCAGGCGTCGAGAGCGCGGGCGGCCGGCCTGGGAAGGCCGTACCGCCCCCACGGCCTCCCCACCTCCCCGTCTCTCTCCCCCGGACGGAAGAAGCCCAGCTCAGAAAACATCTGAGCTGGGCTTCAGCGGAGCCGCCGCCCGCGAGACTCGCAGCAGCCCCGCCGGAGTCAGGCGGTCACTGCTTCGCTCCCTTTCCCAGGGTCTGGCCGCTTCCCAGGGTCTGGCCGCCCGAGGCCGGCTTGAGCTGGACCCAGCCGGCGGTGCTGGGGACGCCCTCCTCGTTCAGGAGGAAGAGCATGTAGTAGCCGGGAGGGGCCGCGTTCGCCGACGGCGGCGCCTGGAGTTCGAGGAAGCTGCCGCTGCGGCTCTTGATCCGCAGGTCGAGGTGGCGCTGGCTGGTGTTGATCGAGTGGGTCGCGGTGGTCGGCGCCAGCAGGACGGCACGGGTGACCTCGGAGGCGTTGTTGCTGCTCACCGTGATCTTCTCGTTGTACCCGACGGACGGGTTGAACACGATGCCGAGGTGGGGGCGGCTGCCCTGCTGGAGGTAGGCCGGCTCGTAGATCTCGATGCTGCCGTTCATGTCGTCGGTGATGTCGGGGTCGTTGGCGAGCTGCTGGAGCTCGTCGCCGGTGACCATCACCCGGCCGTCCGGGAGCACCACGGCGTTGGAGTGGTAGCCGCGCGGCAGCCGCTGGGCTGGGCCGAGCCTCCAGTTGCCGTTCTCGTCGCGCAGTTCGATCTGGCGGTACTTCAGCTCCGAGTTGGGGTTGTACGGGCCGTTGCCGTAGTCACGGATGTCGAAGGCGCCGTTGACGGTCATCAAGGTCGCGTCCGGCATGAGCAGGGTGTCGTCCTGGGTGCGGCCGAAGGCTCTCGCCTTCTCCTTGCTCCACTGGCCGCCGACCAGCTGATACGTGTTCGGGTCGTCCCGGTCTCCGCCGAGTACCAGCACCGAGTCCGGGCCCTTGAAGCCGGCGGGGAGCGGTACGGCCGAACCGTAGTTGCGCGGCATGCCCTCCTCGCGCGCCGTGCTGTCCGGTCGGGGCGGCAGGTCCGTCCGGGTCTCGGTGGCGAGGTCGAACTTCCACTGCTGGTCGCGGTTGCGGCCCAGGCCGTAGATCTTGCCGTCCCGCAGCGAGAAGAGGTGCGGGTAGTCATGCTTGAACGGGGCGTCGGCCTTGAACCGCTCCACCGCCCAGCCCTCCGGCTTGTCCGTCTTGGCCACGGGCACGGGCTTGCTCAGGGCGGGGAAGCGCTCGACCAGCGCGGTGGGGGTGCCCCAGCCGAGCTCCGACTGGCCGGACATGATCAGCTGCCGCCCGTCCGCTCCGGTCACCACCGACGGGTACCACCGGCCGACCGCCATGTCCTGGTTCTGGTACCACTTCTCCTCCCACGGGTCGAAGACGAGGGAGAGCTTGGCGCCCGTACCGCCGTTGCCGCCGAGGTTGCCGCCGAAGACGCCGAGCATCCCGTTGGGCAGGAAGGAGTGACCGGCGCAGAAGAACGGCGCGGGACGGGGCTGGTTGAGCCCGTCCGGCATGTTGATCACGGGCGGCGTGACCTTGGTGAACGAGGCCGCGCCGGTGCCCTTGGCCGGATCCCACAGGTAGGCGCGGCCCGCGTTCTCCTTGCCGATGGTGTCGGTCGGCGCGGGCTCCTTCTGTGGGTTGCTCTCGATGCGCTCGAAGGAGAACAGCAGCACCTTGCCGGTGGGCAGCATGGCGATATGGGCGGCGAAGTCCGGGGACTGGAAGTACTCCCGGAACCTGCCGGCGTCCAGCGCGTCGAAGTCCGCGTTGACCTTGGCCTGGGAGGCCGCCAGCGCCTTGAGCCGCTCGGTGCGGGTGGTCTGCGGGTACTCGCCGACGGCCTTGACGGCCCTCCTGGTCATGGCGTGTTCCTCGGCGTGCTCCTTGCCGATGACCGCCGCCTCGTCCGGGTCGGTCTGCGCCCGGTCGGCTGAGGGGGCGTCACCGCCGTGATCGTGGGCGGCGGCCGGGCCGGACGACAGCATGGTGAGCGTCAGCGCGGAGACGGCGCAGGCGGAGATCGCCGCGTACAGCATCCGTCTGGGCAGGTTCCTGGGGGACATGGGACTCCTTGCAAGTAAGAGGGCAGGGCGCGCAGCGGTCGGGTCGCGGCCGCGCCGTGTCACCGGTCCGATGGCGAGCACATGACGAACGCACATGACGACTGCACATGCCGTACGCACATGAATATGCGCACGGCACAAGCACATGCCGCAGGCACGCGACTACTCACAGTGTTCGCGTGCCCGACGGCCGCTGTCTTGCGATGCCGGGCAGGCGGGTGACCGCTCGACGGCCAAGCGGGTCAGAGCCCTTGCAGGACAGGGGTTCTGCACCACAGCGCAAGATCGCGACGCGGCCGAGCCGGAGCTGCCTCCCCTCTCCCGGCGATCACGTAGCGTAGCTTTCTGATTACTAAGCTAATACCCCTGGCATATGTGAACGTCAAGGAGCAAACGTGACGGAAGATCTCAAACTTCGTCAGAGCGACGACATTCAGGGCGATGTGCTCGCGGGCTTCAAGAAGGACCGCATGACCTTGCTCTTCCTCAAGTTCGAGGACCCCGCGCGGGCGCGCACCTGGGTGAAACGGCTCGCCTCCCAGATCTCCACCACCCGTCAGGTGGCCACCTTCAATGCGGCGTTCCGCAAGGCCAGACAGGCCACCGGCGGCGACGACCCGCAGACGATGAAGGCCACCTGGACGAACGTCAGCTTCACCTACGAGGGCCTGAAGATCCTCAACGGCGGCAAGGACCCACTGCCCTCGGTGCCGAAGGGCGGCACGCTGGAGGCGTTCAAGGAGGGGTCCCACAAGCGCTCGCTGGGCGACACCGGCGACAGCTCGCCCGAGAACTGGCTGTTCGGGGACGGCAAGGGCCAGACCGTGCACGCCGTGATCACCGTCGCCTCCGACACCGCCGAGGGGCTCCAGGACGCGTTGACCGCCCAGCGCGAGGCGGCCGCGCAGGCCAAGATCGTGATCGTCTTCCAGCAGAACGGCGCCACGCTGCCGGGCACCCGCCGCGGAAAGGAGCACTTCGGCTTCAAGGACGGGGTCAGCGAGCCGGGGGTCATCGGCTTCGACGAGCCCGACCCCAAGCGGCCGGAGTACGTCAAGGACCACCCGGGCACCCGGCTGATCCCGCCCGGCGAGTTCGTCGTCGGGCACGACCGGGTCGGCGGGATTACGTACGACGAGATGCCCGAGTGGGCCGGCAACGGCAGCTTCCAGGTGGTGCGCCGGCTCGGTCAGGACGTCCCGGGCTGGTGGGCCCAGGTCACCGCGCAGCTGAAGGTCCTGAGGAAGGCCAAAGCGGTGCCGGACGAGGCGACCACCGAATGGCTGGCCGCCCGCCTGGTGGGCCGCTGGCGCTCGGGCACGCCCGTCGCCAAGTGCCCGCACGCCGACATGCCGGACAACGCCCTCGCGAGCCAGGACAACGACTTCGGCTACCGCAACGACCCGGAGGGGTTCACCACCCCGCTCTTCTCCCATCTGCGCAAGACCAACCCCCGCGACGGCCTGCAGGAGAAGCCCGGCACGGACCCGTTCCCCGAGAACCCGGTCATGGACCGACGCCGGATCATCCGACGCGGCGCCCCCTACGGCGCGCCCTTCGACCCGGCCTCGGACGGCCCCGGCGGCCCCGACCACCCGCGCGGACTGCTCTTCGTCTGCTACCAGTCCGACCTCGTCCATCAGTTCGAGTTCATCCAGAAGATGTGGATCGACGACGTCGACTTCCCGCCGAACCGCCCTGCGAAGCCCGGCCCCGACCCGATGGTCGGCCCCACGGGCAAGGTCGCCTTCGAGAGCCCCAGCGCGACGACCGAGCTGAGCTTCCATCAGTTCGTCACCACCGAGGGCTCGGTCTACGCCTTCGTCCCCTCCCTCACCACCCTGCGGATGCTGGGCGACGGCCGCCTCACCGACAAGCTCCCGGACACGGTCCAGCCGACGGACGCCTTCCTGCCGATCCCCGATCGCCAACGGGACCAGGGAAAGAGCTGGTACTGGGCCTACGGGACCGGCGGCGACGGACCGGTCTGCCGCACCATCTCCATCGCCGACGGCAACGAGCACAAGGACGTCGTCGAGCGCCCCGACCGGCCCCTGTCCGCCTGGCCTTGCTACGACGGCGTGTCGAAGGTGGACGCGATCCTGCCGGTGCCGGACGAGCAGCGCGTGGGCGGCCGGAGCCGGTACTGGCTGTTCCACACCGTGGAAGGCCGCCAGGTCTACCGGCTGATCTCGGTCGCGGACGGAGCGGAGTCCGGGCTCGCCCCCGAGGCGGCAGCCGCCGTCGACCGGCCCGACCGGCCGATCTCGGCCTGGGCCTCGTTCAATGGAATCGCGCAGGTGGACGCGTTCCTGCCGGTGCCCGACATGCAGCGCCAGAACGGGAAGAGCCACTACTGGCTCTTCCACTCCTCCCTGGGACAGCAGGTCTACCGGCTGATCTCGATCGCCGACGGCTCCGCGCACAACGACGTCATCGAACGCGGCGACCGTTCGCTCAGCCTGTGGCAGTCACTGGCCGGCATCTCCCGCGTGGACGAGTTCCTCGCCGTGCCGGACATGCAGCGCATCAACGGGCTGAGCCTGTTCTGGGTGTTCCACCAGCAGAAATACCGGATCATCTCCATCGCCGACGGCCGCGGACACAACGACCAGATCGCGGTCGACGACCGCCCGATCACCCTGTGGAAGTCCCTGACCGCCTGAGGCACGGCTTGCGGTCGCAACCGCTGGACAAGGGATCCCGGCTCGGACGGTGTCTGGGCCGGGATTGCCTATAGCTCACCGGAGCCGACCGCCGACCGGTGCCTCAAGGGGCGCGTCAGGCGTCGAGGACCTGACCCGCCCTGCGGACGACGGGCTTCTCGACGCTCCAGGGGAAGTTGATCCACTCGTCGGTGCGCTTCCAGACGTACTCGCACTTCACGAGCGAGTGCGACTTCTCGTAGATGACGGCGCTGCGCACCTCGGCGACGTGGTCGACGCAGAAGTCGTGGACGAGCTTGAGCGTCTTCCCGGTGTCGGCGACGTCGTCGGCGATGAGGACCTTCTTGTCGGAGAAGTCGATCGCGTTCGGGACGGGCGCGAGCATGACGGGCATCTCGAGGGTGGTCCCCACGCCGGTGTAGAACTCGACGTTCACCAGGTGGATGTTCTTGCAGTCCAGCGCGTACGCGAGCCCTCCCGCGACGAAGACGCCGCCGCGGGCGATGGAGAGCACGACGTCGGGCTCGTAGCCGTCGTCGGCGATGGTCTGGGCGAGCTCGCGGACGGCGCCGCCGAACTTCTCGTACGTCAGGTTCTCGCGTATCTCACTCATCGCGTACTGGTCCTCACACCTGCGTCCGATGGAAGTTCATGAACGACCGCGAGGCCGTCGGCCCGCGCTGCCCCTGGTAGCGGGAGCCGTACTTCTCGGAGCCGTAGGGGTGCTCCGCCGGCGAGCTGAGCCGGAACATGCACAGCTGCCCGATCTTCATCCCCGGCCAGAGCTTGATCGGCAGGGTCGCCAGATTCGACAGCTCCAGGGTGACGTGCCCGGAGAACCCGGGGTCGATGAAGCCGGCCGTGGAGTGGGTCACCAGCCCGAGCCGCCCGAGGCTGGACTTGCCCTCCAGCCGGGAGGCGAGGTCGTCGGGCAGCGAGACGACCTCGTAGGTCGACGCGAGGACGAACTCGCCGGGGTGGAGGATGAACGCCTCGTCGCCCTCCGGCTCGACGAGCCGGGTGAGATCGGCCTGCTCGACGGCGGGGTCGATGTGGGGGTAACGGTGGTTCTCGAACACCCGGAAGTAGCGGTCGAGCCGCACATCGATGCTCGAGGGCTGCACCATGGAGTCGTCGTACGGATCGATGCGCACGCGTCCGGCGTCGATCTCGGCCCGGATGTCCTTGTCTGAGAGAAGCACGCCCTGAGGATACGCAGAGCGCACGGGCCCGCCCCAATCGGACGACCGCGTGCGCTCTGCCTCACCGCTGCGTCGCTACTGCTTGACCTGCTCCACGGGCACGACACTGCGAAGCCGCGCACAACGCGGACACCGCACGAGCCGCCCGGGCCCGATGCGTCCTGGGCCGAGCTGCTGCATCGGGAACGAAGCGGTAGTGAAGACGTGCCCCTCGGCACAGCGAACGACGGTGCGCTCCATCAAGTCCATCGGGTCCCTTCCCCAACGAATGCGGACGAACGACCACATTAGGGGATCAACGGGACACGCTATCGCGCGGCACTCCGGCGACCCACCGTACGCCTCAACTCCCTTGCCGCGCAGCCGCGTCCACGCGCTGGAGACGACGAAAGCCCCGCGGCGAAATACACCGTGGGGCCGGGGATGAGGTACAGTGTGCGACGATGCGGTTCCGGTGATCGGTCCGCTACGCGGGTGTAGTTTAATGGTAGAACATGAGCTTCCCAAGCTCAGAGCGCGGGTTCGATTCCCGTCACCCGCTCCACACGAAAGCCCCAGGCCAGCGGCCCGGGGCTTTGTTGTTGTCTAGTCCTCTCGGGGGCCGACCGCTTTCGCGGTGCGCCCTATCCCCGCAGAGGAAGACCCGGCGCGTGGCGACCGCGGTGTGATACCTCCAGAACCGCTTTTCCAGAGACCCGACGCCCGTGAAGCGCCTCGGCGGCCTCGTTGAAGCGTTCCCACGAGCCTTGCCAGCCGATTTCGACAGCCAGTGCCTCCTCCGCGGCCAGTTCGGCGAGGATGGCCAGGTCCGCACCGGCGTGACCCTCGATGACGAAGGAGGTCAGCGACTTGGCCGGGCCCACTGTCGCATAAGGCGGGAAGACAGCCGGTTCGCCGGAGGTCCAACCGACGCTCTGCACGCTTCCACCCGGGGCGAGCAGGTTCCATATCGCGACCAGCTGCGAGCCGCCGACGCTGTCGATCACCACGTCGACCTGCCGGCCGAGACCATCCAGGCCGACCAACACCTCATCGGCGCCGGCCTCGACCAACCCGTTCCCACGTGCCACCGAACCCACGGACGCGATCACGTGGGCTCCGGCCCGCGCCGCCAGTTGGACGGCGAACCGGCCGACTCCACCGGAGGCGCCGGTGACCAGCACCCTCTTGTCCTGTGCGAGTCCGGCCGCCCGCAGCGAGCGCAGGGCGGCAACTCCGGCCACCGGCAACGCGGCCGCCACCGCCAGGTCGACCGTCTTCGGGACCTCGGCGAGCGCAGCCACGTCGATCGCGACGCGTTCGGCGAACGCCCCCGAGGTCAGAGCCACCACCCGGGCACCCACCGTGGGACCCGTGCCGTCGGCCGCGGCCTGAACCACCACCCCGGCAGCATCCGAACCGAGCACCGCGCCCACCGGCACCCGTCCGGATCTGGCGTCGTTGAGGTCCCCGTAGTTCAGCGAGGCGTGGGATACGTCCACCAGGACCTGCCGCGGCGCGGCCACGGGGTCGGGGACCTCGGCGAGGCGGACGGCCGCGGGTGCCGACGGGTCGACGACAAGGGCGCGAACGGACATGTCTTCTCCTTCGGTGCACGTCTTGTTACAGCAGTCATCCTCGGTAACCTTGCAGCTCAGCGGAAGGAGGCACTTTCATGTCACACCGTCACACCGGTGTTCCCGAGGCCGTGATGAACGAGGCCTGCCCGGTCTCGGAAGTACTCGACCACGTGTCGGGCAAGTGGAGCATCGGGATCCTGATCGCCGCCGCCCACGGCCCCGTCCGCTTCACCGAACTCGAGCGCACCATCAACGGCATCAGCCGACGGATGCTCACCCTGAACCTGCGCAAGCTGGAGCGGGACGGCCTCCTCGTCCGCACCGTCTATCCGACTGTGCCGCCCAAGGTGGAGTACAGCCTCACGCCGATCGCCCGGGAGCTCCACGCCTCGCTGGCGGGACTGGTGGGTTGGGCCGAGCGTCATCGGTCCGCCATCGCCAAGTCCCGCGCCGCCTACGACACCGCGGCAGAGCAGGACGCCGCCTGAAGGATTGCACGCGCGACGTAGGCCCCGCCTCGAAGCCTCGGACCCTCGGCAATCCGCCTACCTATCGAAGGGGAAGCGTCTCAGCCCGCCAAGCCGACAGACGCGTGCCCTATCCGTGCCCTTCAGAGCGGTGAACAGCGGTCAATACAGGTACGGGCGAGCCCTCGCGACAGCGCGCTCGGTGGACTGTTTCCGCAGGTCAGATGCCTTGCAAATACCTCGCGCACCATAGATTCCCAAGCTCAGAGCGCGGGTTCGATTCCCGTCACCCGCTCCACAACAAAGCCCCAGGCCAAAGGCCCCGGGCTTCTTTACTGTCCGTTCGCCGAGCGACGTGTCAGCCGCGCTTCTGACGCAGGTGGCGAGAGGCCGCGAGGCAGGAGGACAGCCACGTCGCCTCAGCGCGATTGATGATCAGGTCGCCCACGGTGACCACCCCGTCCATCACGCTGCCGACCCGTATGGAATGGTCGCCGACGCGGAACAGCTGCCAGTCGGCATCGCTGTGCCAGAGCCGGCCGGTCTTCTCTCCCCGGCGCTGGGCGAAGACGAGTTCTTCCCCGTGCTCGTTGAGGAAGTAGCCGACGTAATCCTTGCCCGTGATCACGCCACCGCACAGGCGGGCCAGCAGCTGTTCGATCGCAGGACGCGCGTCTTCGGTCATGCCGTGGGCTCCTCGGTCTGGTGAGCAGGGTCCTGCTGCGCTGACGCGAGGGCTAGCATCCGGGCTGCTGAGTCCAGCAGGGTTCCGTACGTGATCACCTCAATGCGTGCCGCGTGCGTGTTGTAGGTGCGCAGTGTCTCCGCGATCTCCTGGGAGGTAACGCCCCCACTCACGAATTTCGGATGCCCGATCACAACCGTCGCCGAGGCCCTACGGGTATCGACGCCATGACGCGCGAGGATCCCCTTACGGTTCTCGTCCATGGTGCGGAGGTAGTTCTGCGCCTGCGACACCGCGTGGTGGGCCGCGGCACCCAACATGAGGTGGCCGCTGCGGCGAATCACCAGGTCCTTGATGTTGGCACGCTTGAGTTCCACCACATGAAGGGACCCGTCACCACGCAGAAGGGGGATGTCTAGAATCGTGTCCGAGGTGTACTGCCGACGTGCCAGCTCTGCCACATAGGCACCGCCGAAGATCCACTCCTGATTCTTCAGACGGGCGTGGAGTGCACTCTCGGAGCTCGTCTCGTCCTCCACCGCAACTCGGAGAGCGTCGAGACCTGCTCTCCGGGCCTTCAGCTCCAGCAACTGGGCGAGCAACCCCGCGTCGGCGTCCGCCAGGAAGTCGCCTACCATTCGCGCGGCCTCGGTTGATGTCGGTCGTGGCAGGTTCCTCAGAACCAGCTCCATGTGCCCGTACTGCTGGAGTCGCCTCCTCTCTCGAGTGGGCAGCCGGATCCCACCCTCCCCTGTACCAAGGCCCAAGTGGTCCACAGACAGGGCTATACCGCGAAAGAGGTCCCGCGCATCGGCCACCGTCGCCTCGGGGTTGTCCTTGGAGAGGGCGTCCAAAACGGCCACCGCTCTATCGGCGCCCATGGCCACCAGCCTGCGCATGCCCTCCTCGCTACGATGCCGAGCATCCTCGTCGTAGTAGTTCTCCAGGATTTCGAGGAACAGTTCGCCGCCGGCGTAGGCGGCGAAGCGCTGGAACCGCTGCGCAAGAGCGAAGTCTCCTAGCAGGAGTGATTCTTGGGCCACATCCTCCAAGGCGTTCACCAACGGCCTGCCCTTGCCGTACCCCGTCCCGCCGAAGGCAGGACCCATGATGCGCAGCACTGCATCGATGCGCTCCTGCACGCTCGGGTGCTCAGTGAGCTCCCGAGCTCCGCTGACCATCTGCCAGAGCGTGAAACCGGAACGAAAGGTCGTCATACGGCGACCTTAGAAGGAGGCACTGACAACGACCCGGGTTGAATGGATCGCGGCCGGACCGGCTCGATCAAACGAGTCTCCGCAGGGTGAGGCGGCCCTCCGCGCTCTGGGCCCCACCGTGACGCTGGGAGCGGTGCACAGCAGCCCCAGGTCCGAGACCTGAGGCCCCGTCGTTATCTCGATCTGACGTCTCGCCCCGGCAGGATGTGGTCTCCGACGCACTCGCGCGCCGCCCAAGGGGACGTGCCACTACGTGCCAGTAGAGGCGGTGAACAGCGGACGACAGGGGGCCGACCAAGATACTGAGGGGACGGGAACGAGTTGACATTTCTGCAGGTCAAAGACCATCTGAGTGCCCAAGTACCGGGTGATTCCCAAGCTCAGAGCGCGGGTTCGATTCCCGTCACCCGCTCCACACGAAAGCCCCAGGCCAGCGGCCCGGGGCTTTGCCGTTGTCCCGCCGAGCCCCCGAGCTCCGCGTACCAGTCGCGATGCCGACCCATTTTTGCGGCGAAGCCCATGCGCCGAAGCCGACGACGGGTCACGACTTCCAAGCTCCGTCGACCAGAAACGAGACCATCGTCCCGCCGAAGGGGCTCTGGCCGGCGCTCCAGGAGTCCGACAGCTCGTTTGACGAGAAGCGTCCATGTGGTCCCGGACGACACCCGGCCGGTGGCCCCCGCAGGCTCGACCCTTCCGCGGCTCGCCGGGGAGCTCCCGCAGACCTTCGCCCTGATCGATCCGCACCACGGCGCCAAGGGCATCACGCGGGCCGGCTCGAAGAACTCATCCAGCACCTTGAGCCCGAGTCCATCGATCTTCTCGACGTGGGCGGCGACGTCCTCGCGCCGGGCGACGCTCCTGTCTTCGCCCCGCGCCGCCCGGCCGCCGGACGCGCGCGGCGCGAGTAGACGCCGAGCCCCCAGCCGATCACGGCTGGGGGCCTTTGACATGCACTTTTGGCATCGACCGAGCTGGTCCCCCACGTCTGACGTCTGTCGTTCGCGCACTGGGCGTCGGTCGACCGGCTGAGGAACTTCGGGGTGTCGGGAGGCGTTGGGAGGAGGACGCGTGAATGCGCGCGGATGACCGGAATGACATGGGCAGAAGCCGAGGTGGCACGCGTGGCGATGTGGGATCGGATCAAGGACCAGGCCAAGAGTCTGCAGCAGCAGCAGTCGCAGGGGACGCGGGGCTCTGGTGGACACGGGCGACCGGGTGCGGGGCACGCCAGCGGGTCGCGGGCTCAGCTGGTGAACACGCTCAAGTCCCAGCTCACGTCCCTCAAGGCGGAGTTGAAGAGCGGTGCCTACCGGGACGCCAGCATGGCGATGTGTGCCCTGGTCGCGGCCGCCGACGGGCAGGTCGACCCGGCGGAGCGGCAGCATGTGGAATCGCTGATCCTGAACAACGACGTTCTGCAGAACTTCCCGTCCGACCAGTTGCGGCAGCGGTTCAACAAGCATGTCGACCAGCTGGCGTTCAACTTCCAGCAGGGCAAGGCTGAGGCCATGCAGGAGATCGCCAAGGCGGCGAAGAAGCCGACGGAGGCCAGGGCGGTCGTGCAGACCGGTTTCGTCGTCGCCGGTGCGGACGGTTTCGTCGCGCCGGCCGAGGAGCAGGTCCTGCGCGAGGCGTGCTCGGTGCTCGGCCTGTCCCCGCAGGAGTTCGGCATCTGACCCACTGCCCCACCGCGTGTCGCGGTGCTCCGTCGGAGTGACATCCACAGCTGACGTCAACGCCCCCGGACGGCAGCAGCTCCGGGCCGCCCGATCAGAGCCCGCGCTACCAGCTGAAGCCCACTGCCACGGCGCCGGGGGCGAACTTGCACAGCAGATGTGGGCGACCCCGGAGCGGGTCGCCCACTGGTTGGGAACGCCTAGCAGCGGGGCAGGGTGCCGGTCTGCTTGGTGAGTTTGGCGCTGTGGGCCCAGCCTTCGGTCTTCGTCCCCTCGATACGGGCGTAGATCCACTTGTTGCCGTGGGCGTTGGTGACGTAGCAGTGGTAGTAGATCTTCACACCGGTCTTGACCGTGGTCACGTACTGGCATTCCGCGTACGGCCCGGTGTAGAGGTGGGACGTCGAGGCCAGGTAGCCGTAGCCGTTGCCGCGGTTCTCGTGGGCCCAGCCGGTGCAGGCCGTCGACACCGGGGTGGGCTCCTTCACCGTCGGGCTGGGCTTGGTCTCCGGGGAGGCCGACGGGCTCTCGGTCGGCTTGGCGTCTATGGCGCCGGGCTTCTTCGTGGGGCCCAGATCCTCGTCCTCGTCACCGTCCGGCGCCTTGGAGGTCGACGGCTTCGAGGGCGTGCTGGGAGAGCCGGCGGACGACGGGGTGCTGCCCCCGGTCGGCCCCGGGCCGTCCGTGGGGGAGCCGGCGCCGGGCGGCGTCGCCTGTGTGCCGTTCGTGGTCGTGCCGCCCTGTTGGGACGTCAAGGCGTAGGTGATACCGGCGCCTGCGGCAAGCAGCACGACGGCGGCCGCTGCCGCGACGACGGTGCGGTTGCCGCGGCGCCCTGCGCGACGGGCTGCCGTCCGGCTCGTCTCGGGAGCGGGGAATCCGGCGTGGCCCGCGACCGGCGCGCCGTGCTGCGGCAGGTCGGGCTGCCCGTAGCCGGGGTGCGGAGGCTCTGGCTGCGGGGCGGGCTGGGGGAACAGCGGGGGACCGAACCCGGGGGCCGGTGCGGCGGCGGCCGCAGTGCCGGGACCCACCGTGGGAGGGGGTGTCGGCGTCGGAGCGGCGGTCGGGAGCTGGACCGTCCCGCCCGAGGCGACGCGCTCGAGCATGCCGCGCGCCTGTTCCGCGGTGGGCCGGTGCTCCGGCTCCTTCGCCATCAGCGCCCGCAGCACCGGCGTGAGCGGTCCCGCCCGGCGGGGCTCCGGCAGGGGCTCGGTGACGATCGCCGAAAGGGTGGACCACGCGGACGTGCGGCGGAACGGCGACGTGCCCTCCACGGCTGCGTAGAGCGTCATGCCGAGCGACCAGATGTCCGACGCGGGACCGGGCTCCCTGCCCTGCGCGCGCTCCGGCGGCAAATAGTCGAGGGAGCCGACGAGTTGACCGCTCTGGGTCAGCTTGGCCATGGCGTCGTCGCCGGAGGCCTCCATGCTGGCGATGCCGAAATCGGTGAGCACGACCCTGCCGCCGTGCTCGATCAGCACGTTTCCCGGCTTGACGTCCCGGTGGAGTACACCGGCCCGGTGCGCGGCGTCGAGGGCGTCCATCAACTTGGCGCCGATCGCGGCGGCTTCGTGGGGCTCCAGCGTGCCGCGCTCCGTCAGCACGTCGTCGAGCGAGGGCCCGTCGACGAGTTCCATGACGATGACCGGGAGGCCCTGCTCCTCGGTCACGTCGTGCACGGTGACCACGCCGCTGTGCCGGATACGGGCGGCGGCCTGCGCCTCCCGCTGCATCCGGGTTCGCACGTCGGCCAGTTCGGCCGCGGAGGTGTCGGTGAAAGCCCGCAGGACCTTGACGGCGACCTCGCGGTTCAGCAGCTCGTCCACCGCCCGGGCGACCACTCCCATGCCGCCGCGCCCGATCATGGAGGTCACCCGGTAACGCCCGCCGAGTACCTTGCCCGTCAGCTCTCCGCCATGCGCTTCCCCCGCAGTCACCGCACGCTCCGTTCCGTGGTTGTTGGTGAACCATCAATCCGAAGTCCTCAAGGGTAGATGCAGGGATGTGAGGGGAAGGCGGCGGCCGTGCGCAGGTATGTGGCTGCCCATCAGGGTCGTCGCCCGTGGGCGCGGCGGTCCCCGGCCGTGCGTCTCGGCTGGCGTCGGATGGCAGGACCGGGTGCTAAGCCGTCCAGCCGGGTGAACTGGCCGTGTCCGGCTCTTTCGAGTCAGGCGGTGGCGCGGGCTCGAGTCAGGCGATGGCGCGGGCTCGAGTCAGGCGATGGCGCGGGCTGCGGCGAGGTCGAGGGCGATGTCGGTGATCATGTCTTCCTGGCCGCCGATCAGCTTGCGGCGGCCGACCTCGACGAGGATCGCGCGGGCGTCGATGCCGTAGTGGCGGGCGGCTGTCTCGGCATGGCGCAGAAAGCTGGAGTACACACCGGCGTAGCCGAGCGTGAGGGTCTCGCGGTCCACCCGCACCTCGCGGTCCTGGAGGGGGCGTACGACGTCGTCGGCGGCGTCCATCAGGGGGAACAGGTCGCAGCCGTGCTCCCAGCCCGTCAGCTCGGCGACCGCGACGAACGCCTCCAGGGGGCAGTTGCCCGCTCCGGCTCCCTGGCCGGCGAGGGAGGCGTCGACGCGGGTGACGCCGTTCTCGACGGCGACGACCGAGTTGGCCACCCCCAGCCCGAGGTTGTGATGGGCGTGGATTCCCAGTTCGGTGGACGGGTCGAGGACGTCGCGGTAGGCGCGGACGCGGTCGCGTACGCCGTCCATGGTGAGGTGGCCGCCCGAGTCGGTGACGTAGACGCAGTTCGCGCCGTAGGACTCCATCAGTCGGGCCTGCTGGGCCAGTTCGGCGGGGTCGGCCAGGTGGGACATCATCAGGAAGCCGGACACGTCCATGCCCAGGTCGCGGGCGGCGGCGATGTGCTGGGCGGTGACGTCGGCCTCGGTGCAGTGAGCGGCGACGCGCACCGAGCGGATGCCGAGCGCGTGTGCTCGGCGCAGGTCGTGCAGGGTGCCGATGCCGGGCAGGAGCAGGGTGGTGGGCGCCGCGTGGGTCACGGCGTCGCAGACCGCCTCGATCCACTCCCAGTCCGTGTGGGCGCCGACGCCGTAGGTGATGCTGGAGCCGGACAGGCCGTCGCCGTGGGCGATCTCGATCGCGGCGACTCCGGCGGCGTCGAGTGCGGCGGCGATGGTACGGGCCTGTTCGACGGTGTAGCGGTGGCGAACGGCGTGCATCCCGTCCCTGAGGGTCACGTCCTGCAGGTACAGGGCGTTCCGCTGGGGCGCGGTCATGGGCGCGGTCATGGGGAGACTGCCTTCGTGGTGCGGTGGGCGGCCATGCGCTCGGCGGTGCGCAGGGCGGCCGAGGTCATGATGTCGAGGTTGCCTGCGTAGGCGGGCAGATAGTGGGCGGCGCCCTCCACTTCGAGGAACACCGACACCTTGGCGGCCTGGCCGGACCGGGAGGCGGCCGGCAGGAGGGAGCGCAGTGGGTCGTCGACGGCGACGCGTTCGAACTGCACCTTCTGCTTGAGGCGGTAGCCGGGGACGTACGTCTGGACGCGCGCGGCCATCTCCTCCACGGAGGCGGTCACGGCGGCGTCGTCGCAGTCGCCGACGAGGCAGTGCACGGTGTCCCGCATGATGAGCGGCGGTTCGGCGGGGTTGACGACCATGATGGCCTTGCCGCGGGCCGCGCCGCCGACCTGCTCGAGGGCCGACGAGGTGGTCTCGACGAACTCGTCGATGTTGGCCCGCGTGCCGGGGCCCGCCGAGCGGGAGGAGAGGGAGGCGACGATCTCCGCGTAGTGGACCGGGGTCACGGCGGCGACGGCGGCCACGACGGGGATGGTGGCCTGCCCGCCGCAGGTGACCATGTTGACGTTGGGCGCGTTCAGATGGGCGTCGCCGTTGACCGGCGGCACCACGTACGGCCCGAGCGCTGCGGGGGTCAGGTCGACGACCGTACGGCCCCGTGTGCGCAGGACCTCGTCGTGGCGCCGGTGCGCCCGGGCGGACGTAGCGTCGAAGACGAGGGACACGTCCGCGAACTCGTCCAGCTCGACCAGGCCGTCCACGCCCTCGTGAGTGGTCGCGACCTTCAGTCGTCGGGCGCGGGCCAGGCCGTCGGAGCCGGGGTCGATGCCGGCCATGGCGGCGATCTCCAAGGAGTCGGAGAGCCGCAGAATCTTGATCATGAGGTCGGTGCCGATGTTGCCCGAGCCGATGACGGCGACCTTCGTGGTCATGCTCCGGTTCCTTCCGTGGCGGAGGCGGCGAACGCGGTGGTGACCGTGCCGAGTCCCTCGATGTGCGCGGTGAACTCATCGCCTTCGGCGGCGACGGCCATCGGGCCGAGCGCGCCGGTCAGGACGATGTCGCCGGCCCGCAGCGGCTCGCCCAGGCCGGCGAGCGTGGAGGCGAGCCAGAGGGCGGCGGTGAGCGGGCTGCCCAGGCAGTCGGCGCCGGCGCCCCGTGAGACGGTCTCGCCGTTCCTGGTCAGGGTCATCCGTACGTCGCGCAGATCGACCCGGTCCAGCGGTACGGGCGCGCCGCCGAGGACGAACAGGCCGCAGGAGGCGTTGTCGGCGACCGTGTCGACGATGCCGATGTCCCAGTCGGCGATGCGGCTGTCGACGATCTCCAGCGCGGGCAGGGCGAACGCCGTGGCACGCAGCAGGTCGGCGACGGTCGGGTCCCGGTGCGGCAGGTCCGTGCCGAGCACCAGGGCGACCTCCGCCTCGATCTTCGGCTGCAGCAGCCGGCCGGGGGCGATCTTCTGCCCCTCGGGCACCGCCATGTCGGCGAACAGGGCGCCGAAGTCGGGCTGGTCGACGCCGAGCTGGCGCTGCACGGCCGGCGAGGTCAGACCGATCTTCCGGCCTGCCAGGCGCCGGCCGGCGGCGATGCCCCGCTCGACGTTCAGGCGCTGCACCGCGTACGCGGCCGCGATGTCCGCCTCGGGCAGCAGATGACGCACCGGGGGGCACGGGACGCCGGCGCGGGCGGCTTCGTCCAGGACGGCCGCTGCCTCGGCCACCGGACCGGCGGACTCGTGGGCGCTCACGCTTCACCCCTGTCGGGAGCGGCGGGAAGGGGCTGCGGGATGGGCATGCGGGTTACCTCCGGAGGAGAGCGGAGCTCCGGAAAGAGAGCGGAGCTGGTGAGGGGGGGTCGGTACGGGCGGGTTGCCGGCCATCGCTGTGACGCCTGCCAGGTATAGACGCGCATCGTGAGCAACGGCAAAATATGTTCCATGACACGGAACAGCGCGCAGGGAAACATGCTGGACAAGGCAGTGGCAGTCTTGGACTGTTTCCGGCCGGACGGCGGATCGTTCCGCCTCACAGAACTCTCCCGGCGTACGGGTCTGACCAAGACCACGGCGTTCCGGCTGTGCGGCGAACTGGTCCGGCTGGGTCTGCTCGAACGCGATGCGGAGAGCTACCGGCTCGGCGGCAAGCTCTTCGAACTCGGCTCGCTCGTGCCACGTCGGCAGGATCTGCGCGAGGCGGCCCTGCCCTTTCTGCAGGACCTGTTCGAGGCCACGCACGAGACCGTCCATCTGGGGGTGCGCGAAGGCCACGAGGTGGTCTACGTGGAGCGCATCCACGGTCATGGCGCCCTGCGGCTGCCCTCCCGGATCGGCGGTCGGCTTCCCCTGACCTGCACCGGCGTCGGCAAGGCGCTGTTGGCCTTCTCCGGCGCGGAGCTGGCGGAGGAGGTGCTGGACGCACCCCTCCCCAGCCTCACGCCGCACTCGGTCACCGATCCGGAGCGGCTGCGCACCGCCATCGAGCAGGCTCAGGTCGCGGGCCTGGCCTACGAGGAGGAAGAGGCCGCCCTGGGCGTCAGCTGCATCGCGGCGCCCGTCTTCGACGGGGCGGTGGCGGTGGCGGCGCTGTCGGTCGCCGTGCCCCGCAGCCGCTTCCGGCCCGCCCAGCTCGCTCCGGCGGTACGGACCGCCGCGTTGGGACTGTCGCGTGCGTTGCGCTCGGGCGTCTGAGAGTTGCGCTCGGGCCTCTGGAGAACGGTGTCAGTCGTCGGGAATGCCGGTGCCGCTCAGCGACGGAACCGTGCTCTCCGTACGGGTCAGGGAGCGGGCCCCGGCCCGGAACTGGGCGAGCTTGTCGACGATGGTCTGGCCGACCGGGAGGTGGCCCCAGATGCTGATGCCCTGGTGAGTGGTGGGCTCCCAGGTGGTCTCGTCGACGACGACGGGGTTCCAGCCGACCTCCCACTCGAAGCCCGACGGGGTGCGGGCGTAGTAGGAGAGTTCCTTGTCGTTGGTGTGCTGGCCGACGGACAGGGCCATGTCGAAGCCGAGTTCGTGCACGCGCTGGTAGCTCTGGGCCACGTCGTCGAGGGTGGCGGCCTGGATGTTGAGGTGCTGCACGCGGGTGCGGATCGGGTCGATCGACAGGCCGCCGCGGGTGGCGGCGACCGCGATGGAGTGGTGGCGTTCGTTGACGCGCAGAAAGCGGATCTTGAGTTTGACGCCGCTGATGGTCTCGTCGATGTAGTCGGTCAGGCGGGCGTCGAAGACGGTGTTGAAGTAACCCCGGGTCTGCGCAGGCCTGGTGGAGGTCAGCGCGATGTGGCCCATGCCGCCGTCGCCGGTGACGAAGCCCGAGGCGAGCATGCGCAGGGGCTCGGCCGACGTCACCGGGGTGGTGCAGATCTCCTGTGTGATGCCCTTGGGGCCGGGGAAGCGCAGCAGGCGCTCGACGCCGCGCAGGGCCGCCTCCTCGTCGGTGCCGACGGTGAAGGGGACGCCGTGGGCGCGGATGCGGGCCTCGATGCGTTCGAAGGCGGCGTGGTCGTCGATGTGCCAGCCGGTGGCGACGACGTCCTCGGCAGGGCCGCGCCGGATGAGGAAGCGGCATTCCTGGTCGTCGAGGCGGAAGCGCATCAGGTCGCGGGAGAGCGGGTCGTGGTGCATGCCGATGGCGTCGGCGCCGAAGCGGCGCCAGTCGGCGAAGCGGTTGGTCTCGATGACGATGTGTCCGAGGCGGACGGCGCCGAAGACGGACGAGGCGTCGTGCATGGTCATCGGCGGCCGGCCAGGAACTCGGCGCACAGGCGGTTGAACAGCTCGGTGCGCTCGAACTGCACCCAGTGCCCGGTGTTGGCGACGAGGTACAGGTCGCAGTTGGGCATGCGGTCGGCCAGCATCCGACCGCCGGACGGCCGGTTGACCTTGTCCTGTGCGCCCCACAGGACGAGGGTGGGCACGGGCAGCCGGCTCAGGCGCGGGTCGCGGGTGAAGTCCATCTTCCACAAGGTGCGCAGCCCGGCGGGGCGTTGCAGCGGCGGAGAGGCGATCACCTCGGGGTCGATGCTGGCCTGGTAGCGCTCCTCGATGGCGGAGTCCGGGACCTCGGCGGCGTTGAAGACGAGGTAGTTGCGGATGAACCTCTCCAGCTTCAGCCGCGAGGGGCCGTCGCCGGTGTAGTAGCCCAGCAGGTTGTTGAGCCCGGGAGTGGGCAGGGCGCGGGTGTTGCCGATCCCGCCGGGGCCCATCAGCACCATGCGGTCGACCCGGTCGGGGGTGTCCAGGGCCAGCCTCAGGGCACAGGCGCCGCCGTAGGAGTTGCCGACCAGATGGGCCTTGTCCAGGCCGAGTTCGTCCAGCAGGCCGCGGATGCCGTCGGCCAGACAGCCGAAGGGGTCGGCGCCGTCGACGCCCTTGGTGCTGCGCCCGTAGCCGGGCAGGTCGGGCACGATGACCCGGTACGCCTTGGCCAGCTCGGCGATGTTGCGGGCGTAGTTGGACACGCCGGAGGCGCCGGGGCCGCCGCCGTGCAGCAGCAGCACGGGCGGGCCGTCGCCCGCCTCCGCGACGAAGATCTTCTTTCCGCCGATGTCGTACGTCGTCTCCTGCATCGTCGGCAGGTCGGCATGCGGGGTCATGGTGTCGGTCCTCACTGGGCGGTGTCGCGCCTCACTGGGCGGTTTCGCGGTCGGGCGGGGTGCGGCGGCTGTGGTCGAGGCCGCTGGGGGGGGCGGCGGGTGCGCAGAGGCGGCGGGTGTACGGAGGCGGCTGCGTAGCCGTGGGCGTGGGTCGCAGGGCGAAGGCGGCCGTACGGCGGGTGGCCGTCCAGGGCAGCAGGACGCTCTCCCTGGCCCTCCTCGGTCCTCCGCGGCCGGGGTCCAGCTGCCGGACTCCGTCGAGGTGGGCCGGGCGCGAGGCGAGAGCTCGGCATCGCGCTCCAACGCGACGATCCTGGGGGTGTTCCGCGTGACCCGCACGTATGCCACGTACGCGTGGAACGAGATCGCCTAAGGACCGCTCATGGATCACTAACGGATCGCTAGAGGGCGTACGGGCCGAACCGGCCCCATGCCACGACAGCCGCGAGCGCGAGCAGCACCAGATTCACGGCGATCATCTGAGCCTCGCTGCGACGGGCGTGCACGCCCATGGCGCCGAGCATGACCAGTGCCAGGCCGACGGCCGCCAAGGGCGCCAGCACCGGTGCGATGCCGAGCGCGGGCGGCAGGACCAGGCCGAGCGCGGCCAGCACCTCCACGCCTCCGATCAGCTTCACCGTCCCCGGGCTCACACCCTCGGTCCAGCCCATACCCGAGGCCGCCAGCTTCTGCTTCGGCTGGGACAGCTTCATCGTCCCGGCCGCCAGGAACCCCGCGGCGAGCACGCCCGCGACGACCCACAACAGAACGTTCATCATGATCAACACCTTTCAATGACTTAAACCTTTAAGTGGAGGCTAGGGCTCATTCACTTCAAGATGCAAGTCATCCAGTAAATTGATCACTTCAAGCGTGAAGCTATACTCGCGAGCATGGAGACCCCGCAGGAACCTCGCTGGCTGGACAATGAGGAAGACCAGGCATGGATCGCGCTCAGCAGCATGCTGATGCGGCTCCCCGCGGCGCTGGACGCGCAGCTACAGCGCGACGCCGGCCTGAGTCACTTCGAGTACCAGGTGATGGCCGGGCTCTCCATGGTCCCCGAGCGCACCCTGCGGATGAGCGAGCTCGCCGCGTTCGTGGAGGGTTCTCTTCCCCGGCTGTCCCAGGTCGTCGGACGGCTGGAGAAGCGCGGCTGGGTACGCCGCAGCCCCGACCCCGACGACGGCCGCTACACCGTGGCCACCCTCACCGACGACGGTTTCGACAAGGTGGTCGCCACCGCCCCCGGGCATGTGGAGGCCGTGCGCGGCTATGTCTTCGACGCGCTCACCAAGGCGCAGGTCCGCCAGCTGACCACGATCGGCCGCCGCATCGTCGGCGCCGTCGATCCCCATCACCCGCTCGTCACCGGAGCGCTGGACCGACTGCGCCCCGAGAAGTAGCAACGCCTCGGGGGCGGGGAGGCGGCGAGGGCGGGGGGGGCGGGGCGGCGCGAGGGCGCGGCGGCCGCCGAGGGGCCGAGCCTCCCCGCGTACTCCGTCGCGAGTCGAGGCGGCTAACCCTCCCCGCACACCCCGTCGCGAGTCGACGTACTAACCCGCCCCGCACACTCCGTCGGGATCGGCGGCAGCCTGTACGAGGTTCTGCTCCAGGCGTTCGAGGGTGTGCAGGGCAGCGGTTCGCTCGTCGGCGGAGAGGCCCGCCGTGGAGAGCTCCTCCAGCTGGCTCCACACCTGCTCGACCTCGCGGCGCAGGGCGTGGCTGGCCGCCGTGGGCTCGATGAGCGAGGCGCGCCTGTCGGTGGGCGAGGGGCGGCGGCGGACGAAGCCGGCCTGCTCCAGGCGCCGGACAGTGCGGGTCATGGTGGCGGCGTCGGAGTCCAGCAGCCGCACCAGGTCGGCCTGCCGCTGGGGGCCGAGCTCCCAGAGGTGCATCATCACCAGCTCCTGGCCCGGATGCAGGCCGATCCGGCGCAGCAGCTGTCCGGCGAACATGCGGTGCAGGCGGGCCAGGCGGAAGATCGCGTGACTGACCGGCCCGCCGCCGGCCGCGGCCGGCACCGGAACGGTGACCCCCTGCCCCGCGTCCGCGGGGCCCTTCCCGGTTTCCGGTGTGGACTGCGTCATCGAACCTCACTTCCCTGCTTAGGCAGCATCAGCCTACCTTCCGGCGCGTTACCTGTCCGCACCACCGCCGCCACCTGCGCATATACGGGCAGGCAGCAACCTGTTACGTGCTTCACATCCGGGAGCGGGAATGGATTCGAGGCAGTTACCTGTTCGAGCAAGTGATTTACTTGTTCAGACAGGCATCCGCTGATGCGGCTCGTGAGAGCCCGGCAGCGGAGCGCGACTCACCGGAGGAGAAACCCATGACCACTGCTTTCGATCCGATCGTCCTGGGCGGCAAGCGCCTGGCGAACCGCCTGGTGATGGCGCCGATGACCCGCAGCCGCGCCTACGGTCCCGGCGCCGAGCCGACCGAGCTGATGGCGACGTACTACGCGCAGCGGGCCGCCGCCGGGCTGATCGTCACGGAGGGCGTCCAGCCCTCGCCGGTCGGTCAGGGCTACCCCGACACCCCCGGCCTGCACACGCCCGGCCAGGTGCGGGCCTGGCGGACGGTGACCGACGCCGTGCACCGCGAGGGCGGCACGATCTTCGCGCAGCTGATGCACACCGGCCGGATCGGGCACCCGAGCCTGCTGCCCGACGGGCTGGCGCCGGTGGGGCCGTCGGCCGTGGCTGCCGAGGGCCGGGTGTACACCCACGAGGGGCCGAAGGAGTTCGTGACGCCGAAGGAGCTGACCGAGGCGGAGATCCGGCAGACCGTCGCCGACTTCGCCGACGCCGCCCGCAACGCGGTCGAGGCCGGGTTCGACGGTGTGGAGCTGCACGGCGCCAACGGCTACCTGATCCACCAGTTCCTCGCGCCCAACACCAACCACCGCACCGACGCCTGGGGCGGCTCGGTCGAGGGCCGGATCCGCTTCGCCGTCGAGGTCGTCGCCGCCGTGGCCGAGGCGATCGGCGGCGAGCGGGTAGGCCTGCGGATCTCGCCCGGGAACCAGTTCAACGACATCTCCGAGGACGCCCCGGACGAGGTCTACCTCGCCCTGCTGGACCGGCTCGCCGGCCTGGACCTCGCCTATCTGCACCTGATGGAGGGGCCGAACCGCGACCTGACTCCGCGGCTGCGCAAGAACTGGCCCGGCACGTTCGTCCTCAACCCGTTCACCTACCCCGACGTCACCGGCCCCGACGCGCTGGGGCTGATCGAGGACGGAAGCGCGGACATGGTGGCGTACGGGTCGCTGTTCCTGGCCAACCCCGACCTGCCCCGGCGTCTCGCCTCCGGCGGTCCGTTCAACGACCCCGACAAGGCCTCTTTCTACGGCGGCGACCACCACGGCTACACGGACTACCCCGTCCTCACCGCCTGAGCAGCTACCCCGTCCTCACCGGCTGAACGACTACTCCACCCTCACCGTCTGAGCCACTACTCCACCCTCACCCACCTGAGCGACTACCCCGTCCTCACCGCCTGAGCGGCGACTCCGCCGCGGCAGCCGCACAGTGAGTCACAGCGCGTGCGGTCCCTCTCCCCTCGCCTCTACCCCAGGAGTTTCCGATGTCGAAAGCGATCACCTTCTCCGAGTACGGCGCGCCCGAGGTGCTGCGGCCGTCGGAGGTCGCCCCGCCGGAGCCCGCGCCGGGCCAGGTCCGGATCCGGGTGCGGGCCGCCTCCGTGAACCCCCTCGACCTCAAGATCCGGTCCGGTCTCCTGGCGAAGGCCGCCCCGGCGCGCTTCCCCGTGGTCCTCGGCCTGGACGCGGCCGGTGTCGTCGACGCCGTCGGCGAGGGAGCCGGCGCGGCCGTGGGGGACGAGGTCCTCGGCGCCGCCGTCGGCGGCAGCTACGCCGAGTACGCCCTGCTGGAGCGGCCGGTGGCCAAGCCCGCGGCCCTGTCGTGGGAGGTCGCCGCCTCGCTGGTCACGGTCGGCGAGACCGCGTCCCGTGTCCTGCGGCAACTGGGTGTGCAGGCCGGGCAGACCCTGCTCGTCCACGGCGCCGGCGGCAGTGTGGGCGCCATCGCGGTGCAACTGGCCGTGGCCCGCGGCATCACCGTCGTCGGGACGGTCGGCGAGCACGCTGTCGAGCGCGTCACCGGGCTGGGCGCGACCGCGGTCCGTTACGGCGACGGCTGGGCGGAGCGGGTGAGGGCCGCTGCCTCCGAGGGAGTCGACTTCGTCTTCGACGCCTCCGGCGCCGGCGTCCTCGCCGACTCCGTCGCCCTGACCGGCGACAGCGCACACGTGATGACCATCGCCGACATGTCGGCCGCCGAGCACGGTGTCCGCTTCAGCGCCGGCGGCGCCGACCAATCCGAAGACGCCCTGCCGCAGCTGGTGCGGCTGGCGGCGGCCGGCGAACTCGACGTCCCCGTGTGGCGTACGTACCCACTGGACGAGGCCGCCGCCGCGCACCGGGACATCGAGACGCGCCGCGCCAAGGGCAAGGCCGTTCTCCTTCCCTGAACTTCCGTGCGGCTGAACTTCCGTGCCGCTGACGGCCGAGGCGGACGTCACCGCCGGGGTTCGAGTCCCTCGGCCAGTAGTGGAACGGCATCCTCAGCCACACCTCGGCCACCCGCCCCGCCCGCGCCCGCGCCCGCGCCGGCGACGCGCACCGCACCTACACACCCCGTAGCTCCTCGAAGAAGGGACCCCCCGTGTCCGCACGCGTCCTGCCCGAAGCCACCTTCGCCCGGACCGTCCTGGGCTCCGGCCCCGGCCTCGCCCTCGCACACGGCGCCGGCAGCAGCGTGGCCGGCACCTACGGCCCGATCCTGGACGGCCTGGCCGCCCGCCACACGGTGGTCGGTATCGACTACCCCGGCAGCGGCGACACTCCCCGCTCCGCCGAACCGCTGTCGCTGGACGACCTGGCCGACCAGCTCGTCGCCGCAGCCGTCGCCGAGGGCCTGGAGACGTTCGCGGTGTCCGGCTACTCGCTCGGCGGCCCGGTCGCCGTCCGCGCGGCCGCCCGCCACCCCGAGCGCATCACCGCCCTCGTTCTGACCGCGACCTTCCCCTACCGGGACAACCGGCTCGCGCTCGCCGTGCCCGTCTGGCGCAAGCTGGCCGAATCGGGCAACCGCGAACTGCTGGCCGAGTACCTCACGATGATGGCCCTCGGCGCCGACGCGCTGGAGACGATGCCGGAGGAGCAGCTCCAGCAGGCCGTCGGCTTCACCGCCGCCAGCATCGCGGACGGCACCCCCGAGCATGCCGAGCTGGCCCCCCGGGCCGACGTCCGCGCCGACCTCCCGGGCATCCAGGCACCCACCCTGGTCATCTCCACCACCCAGGACCGCTTCACCTCCACCCGCCTGCACCACCAGCTCGCCGACGCCATCCCCGGCGCCCAACTCGTGGAGATCCCCACCGGCCACCTGCCCATGGTCGAACGCCCCGAGGAATGGCAGCGGCTCATCACCGACTTCCTCGACAAGCACCGCGCCTGACGTACACGCACCTGTGGGGCCGACACCGCCGCTGGTGCCGGCCCCACGGCTGGAGCTACGGATCAGGGCATGCCCACGAGAGGGGAGGTGCGCGGTCGGCTCTGGCAGGTCATCGGCTGGCCATCGACGAAGCCCGACCGTCGGTTAGGTCCCGGACGATTCTCCGGGCCGCCCCCAGACAGACCGGGGATGCAACCATTCCCTTCAGAGCTGGAACCCCCGGAAGCCGCCCGCGCCCTTGAGAACCTAAAGCCTCCCAGGCTCAGAGCGCGACTTCGATTCTCGTCACCCGATCCATGACGAAGGCCCTGGTCAGCGACCTGGGCCGTTCGCTTTGAAGCGTATCGGGCAGTCCGGTTGAAAGGTATCGGGCAGTCCGGCATCGGACCGTGGTCCGATGCCGGGAGTGGATCGTGGTCCGACGCGGTGGGTCGCCGCCTCGCGGGATCGTTCGCAGCATGACGACAACGCGGAACACTCCCCGCCCGGACGACATCGCGGCCCCCGCCGAAGCCGGGTGGCTGCCGGTGGACTGGTCGGGGGACGCCCCCTTCCCCGGCCGGTGGGCGGGTGGGGTGTGTCTGGTGGCCGGTCCGCTGCTGCTAGGCGCCGGGGTCCTGCTGCGGATTCCGTTCCCCTTCTTCTTCCCGGAGCAGCTCGCCGCCCGCGTCGAGCACCCCGGCCTGATCACCGCCTCCTACGGCGCCTTCGCCGCCGGGACCGTCCTGTTGTGGCCCGCCCTCGCCGTGCTCGCGGCGCGGATCGGCCGCCGCAGCCCCGGACTGGCCCTGTGGGGCGGGATCTTCGCCGTCCTCGGGCTCTTCGCCCGGACCTTCCACGCCGGGGTGGACCACCTCGCCTTCCAACTCGCCGACCGCGAGGGGGCGCGGGCCGCCACGCGGTTCGTCGGGGAGGCGTACGGCGCCTTCCACATCTTCAGTGCCCTCAACCTCGCGATCATGGGAGGCTGGCTGCTCCTCGCCGTCGGAGCCTGGCGGGCGGGCGTGCTGGGTCCGGTCCGGGCACTCGCCCTGGCGGCCACCGCCGCGCTGCCTCTCGGCGTGCTCAAGGGCGCCACCGCGCTGTCCGTCGTGGCCGTCGCGGGTCTCTGCCTCGCCGTCGTCCCGCTGGGCATCACCGTGCTGCGCGACGGCCCGGCTCCCCGCCGCGCCACCACGCTGCGCTGGACCGCCGCAGTCACTGCCGCCGTGGTCCTCATGACCCTGATCGGGCAGGTCGGTTGACGATGTACGGTCGGTCCATGCGTCTCCTGCGGCGGCCGCACGACAGCCATCTCCTCGCCCTCGACCTGGCCGCCGCACTCCTCGTCACCACCACGTACGCCGGCTTCGCCCAGCTGTCCGGCAGCGCGGCCCAGCCCGCCTACACCGGTCCGGTGTGGGCGGGCGTACTCGTCGCCGCGACGGTGGGCCTGCCGGTCGCCGTCCGCCGGCGGTGGCCCCTGCCGGCCGTGCTGACGGCCCTGGCCGGAGGCGTCGCCGCCACCCTCCTGGACATCACGCGCGAGCCGTGGCTCCCGGTCGGTCTCACCCTGTACGCGGTCGCTCTCGCCGAAGCTCCGCGCCGTTCGGTACCGGTGCTGGGCGTCGCACTCGCGGTGTCGGGGGTCGCGGTGCTGACCGGGGAGGCCGTGGTTACTCCGGCCGAGATGTGGAGCGGGGCGGCGGGCGTCGCCGCCATCGTCTGGCTGGTGCTCGGCAGCGGCTGGGCGGCGGGCTTCGTCGTACGCGCCCGCCGGGCACGGGAGGCCGACCGCGCCACCCGCCGCACCGAACATGCCATCGCCGAAGAACGGCTCCGGATCGCCCGGGAGTTGCACGACATCGTGTCGCACAGCCTCAGCCTGATCGCGGTGAAGGCGGGGGTCGCCGGGCACGTGGCTCAGCGCCGCCCGGAGGAGGCCGTCGACGCGCTGCGCGTCATCGAACGGACCAGCCGGACCGCCATGACCGAGATGCGTCGCACCTTGGGCGTGCTCCGCACCGACACGGCCGCAGCTCCACTGAGCCCGGCGCCCGACCTCGACGCGCTCGGCCAGCTGGCCGACCAGGCACGACAGGCGGGCTTGGACGTCGACTTGAGCGTGCGGGTGCCGGACGGCGGCCTGCCCGCGGGTGTCGCCCTGGCCGTTCACCGGATCGTCCAGGAGTCCCTCACCAACGCGGTGAAGCACGCGGCCCCCGCACGCTGCCGGGTGAGGGTCGAGGCCGACCTGCTCGAGGTGCGGATCGACGTCACGGACGACGGCGTGCGGGGCGCGGACCGCGAACGGCCGGGGGGCCACGGCCTGGTCGGCATGCGGGAGCGGGCGACGATGCACGGCGGGACGTTCAGCGCGGGCCCGCGCCCCGAGGGAGGCTTCGCGGTCTCCGCCCGCCTGCCGCAGGACGGCGTGAGGAGGACTCCATGACAGACCCGACCCGGGTGCTCGTCGCCGACGACCAGGTACTGCTGCGCGGCTCCTTCCGGATCCTCGTCGAGAACGAACCCGGCCTCACCGCTGTCGGAGAGGCGGGCGACGGGGCAGAGGCCGTCGAGCTCGCCCGGCTGCACCGTCCGGACGTGGTCCTGATGGACGTCCGGATGCCGGTCGTGGACGGCATCGAGGCCACCCGACGGATCTGCGGCTCCCCGGAGACCGCCGACGTACGGGTGCTGATCCTGACCACGTTCGACCTCGACGAGTACGTCTACGCGGCCCTGCGGGCCGGTGCGGCGGGCTTCCTCCTCAAGGACGCCCCGCCGGCGGAGGTGCTGGCCGCGATCCGGGTCGTCGCCACGGGCGACTCCCTGCTGGCTCCGTCCGTGACCCGCCGCCTGATCGAGGACTTCACCCGCCGCCCCAACCCGGGCCCCGACCGGGGCCCGGTCCCGCTGACGGGGGTGACGGAGCGGGAACGCGAGGTACTGGAGCTGATCGCAAGAGGCCTGTCGAACGCCGAGATCACGGCGCGTCTGCACCTGAGCATGGGCACGGTGAAAACCCACATCGGCCGCCTCCTGGCCAAACTGGCCGCCCGCGACCGCGCCCAGCTGGTGATCGCGGCGTACGAGTCCGGACTCGTGTCCGCCTCCGACGGCGGCCTGGGAGCGCGCTGAGAGTCGGCCCTCACCCAGGGCGGAACCGGGACGCGGGCGCCTGAAACGTGGCAGCTGGCCCGTGCCGCTGGCTAGCGGGCCGCGCAGGCGGCCTGGACTTCATCGGCGCGGCCGGTCCACCAGTTCAGCAGTGCCTCGTCCGTCAGGAACATCTCGCCGAAGGCGGGATCCTGGCGGTCGAGGTAGAACTCCAGCTGCCAGAAGTCGGTCAGCCGCTTCCACCACAACCGCTTCACGGCGTCGGCGAGTTCCCCCTCCGACAGATCGATCACGGACCGGTAGCCGGCGCAGAAGGCGGCGATGCGATCGAGGTCGAAGACGCCACCGACCCCGAACTGCACCTGCGCGGTCCGAGCGACCTCCTCCCCGTACGGACGGACACCGAGCCGGTCCCAGTCCAGAACCGCCACCACCCGGCCGTCCTGCCGCAGCAGATTGCGGTACTGGAAATCACCGTGCGTCCACCCGTGCGGACCCGCCGGGACCTCGCCCTCCGGCCCGGCGCCGGCGTACCGCGCGAGGAGACCGCGCCTGTGGTGGAGGGCCTCGGTGGCGGCCTTGTCGAAGTCGGTCTCCGGATCGGCCGGAAGACGGCCCAGGAGATCGTCAGCCGCCGTGTCGGCCTCGGCCACGCTGCGGGCCTTCGCCGCTGGCGCCTGTTCCGGAACCGGGCCGGGCCCGTGCTGGCGCAAGCCCTCGTGCAGCCGGGCCATGAGAACGCCGAGATCGCGAGCCTCGTCGAGCGGGAGATCCGTCCCCTGCACGTGCTCACCGTCCACCCAGGGCAGGACGCAGTAGCCGTGATCACCGACCTCGACCACAAGGTCTCCGCCATCGGCGGGCAGCGGTGCCGGGACCGGGATCCGCGCGCGAGCCAGCTCCGCCAGGACCGCGAGGTTTCTGCGGACCTTGGGCAGAGGGACGTCGGTGATCTCCTTCAGGGCGTACGTCCCGGCAGCCGTCTCCAGCCGCCAGTTCCGGTTCATCAGGCCATGGGCAAGGAACTGCCGGTCGCCCACCTCACCCAGCCTGAACGCGCGGGACAGGACCGGGAGAGCAGCCAGAAGATCATCTTCACGGGTCGCATCGGTCACCCCGAGCACGGTACGCCCACGCCGAGTCCCGCACCGGAATTCGTCATGCAGGCATACGGACAGCGGAGATCTCCAGCGCTTCCTGGAGCGAACAGCCGAGGTGCTCTCGGGTCACCATGATCCGGGGGGGGGCAGCGGCACCACCGGTCCTGTCCGTGATCGAAACCGACCCGCACCCAGGCACAGCGCAGTTTTGGGTTCACCCCGCACCTGCCAGTCAGACGGACCGACGCGGGCCCTTGCGGAATAATCGTGGCATGGCATCCACGCCCAGCGTCTCCGAGCTCCGCCGCGCAAAGTTCGCCCGGCGGCTCCCCGCCGAGTTGTCGACGCTCGCCGGCCCTACCCACGGGACCGTGCATCTGCCCGTGCACCTGGCGTGGTCTGGGCTGACCGAGTTCGATCTCGATCAGCCACGACTGCGGATGAGCTACTACCGGATCGTCCTGGCCGAGGGCATGCACGACGACCTAGAGCGCTACCTCAACCGGGACCTCCTCATCAGTATGTGGCCCGTGCTGTCCGTGCTGATCAGCCGCGATCTTCGTGCTGTCTGGGAAAGCGCGTTCACCGAGCTGACGTCGAACACGCAGGCCGTTGCGTGAATCTCACGGAACTGCACCGCCGTCTGCTTGCCGACGTACTGAGCGTCGGCCGCTCCTATCCGCTGGCACTCACCGGTGGGTATGCCGTCCAAGCGCACGGCCTGGTAGACCGGCTCAGCCAGGACCTCGACGTCGCCACCGAGAACCCCGATGGGATGGAGAGCATCACCACCACGGTGCGATCCGGTCTGGAGGAACGCGGCTGGCAGGTACGGGCGTTGGAGACCGATCCACTGTCCGCCCGGCTGATCGTCACCGATCCCAGCAGCGGCGAGGAGTGCGAGGTCGACATCCTCAAGGAAGCGCTTTGGCGCCCTCCCGTGCAGACGGAGCACGGCTTGGTCCTCGCCCTCGAAGACGTCGTCGGCACCAAGGTCCGCGCTCTGGCCGACCGCGGCCTGGCCCGCGACCTGATCGACGTACGGGCCGCCGCCGACCGCTGGAGCCACATAGAACTCGAGGAACTCGGCCGCCGCCACGCCCGCGACACCTTCGACCTCACCGACCTCCAAGCCAGGCTCGGCGGAGCCGACTGGATCGACGACTCCGAGTTCGCCGCCTACAGACTCGACGAACGCGCCATCGCCGACCTGCGGCGTTGGGCACAGGAGTGGGCCGACGACATCGCCGAACGACTCCAGGAACTGGAAGCCCCTCAGGAAGACTGATCGCCTCCGATACCCACAAACTTCCACCCCGCACCTCCGCTCGCCTCACCCCCTCCAGCGGCGGATCAGCAAGACCGCGTTGTGGCCGCCGAAGCCGAATGAGTTGCTCATCGCCACCTCCACGTCCCGGCGTTGTGCGACATGGGCGACGTAGTTCATCTCCTTGTCCAGCGGGTTCTCGCAGTTGATCGTGGGCGGGACCATTCCCGTGCCGAGCACGTGGACCGAGGCGATGAGCTCCACTGCCCCGGCTGCGCCGATCATGTGGCCCGTCATGGACTTGGTGGAGCTGACCGGGATCGTGGCGGCGTGCGGGCCGAGTACGGCGCGGATCGCCGACGTCTCCACCTCGTCGTTGAGCGGGGTGCTCGTGCCGTGCGCGTTCACATAGCCGATCTCCGTCGGATCGATGCCCGCGTCGTCGATCGACGCGCGCATCGCCTGCTTCATTCCCTCGCCGCCCTTCCGCGGCGCCGTCCAGTGGTACGCGTCCGAGCTCGCGCCGTAGCCGATGAGCTCGGCGAGGATCGGGGCGCCGCGGCGGACCGCCGACTCGGCCTCCTCCAGGACGACGATTCCCGCGCCCGCGCTCATCACGAAGCCGTCCCGGTCCTTGTCGAACGGCCGGGACGCCTTCTGCGGCTCGTCGACCCGGGTCGACAGCGCCTTCGCGTTTCCGCTGCCCGCGATGTCGATCCGGGTGACGCAGTCCTCGGCGCCGCCCGTGATGACCGCGTCGGCGAGGCCGTACCGGATCCACTGGGCCGCCTCGCCGATGGCGTCGGTGCCGGAGGCGCAGGCCGTGCTCAGAGCGCGGGAGGGGCCGCGGGCGCCGGTGAGCATGCTGATCTCGCCCGAGGCGCTGTCCATCGCCCCGGTCACCTGGGAGTACGGGGTGATGAAGCGCGGTCCCTTGTCCCGCAGGGTGTGCACCATGCCTTGATTCGTGTGCACGGGGCCGTAGCCGCTGCCGACCAGGACTCCCGTGCGCTCCGCCGTCCCGCCGTCCAGGCGCAGTCCGGACGACTCCAGCGCCTGTACGGCCGCGCCCACCGCGTACTGCGCGTATGTGTCCATCCTTCTGCTGAGCCGGCGCGGCACATAGGCGTCGGGATCGAACCCCTGCACCTCGCCCGCGATGGAGGTGGGCAGGTCGGAGGCGTCGAAGCCGGTGATCGTACGGATGCCGCTGCGTCCTTCGAGAAGCGCCGCCCAGGTCTCCTGCGCGGTGAGGGCGAGCGGGGTGACCGCGCCGCAGCCCGTGATGACGACGCGGCGGCGCGCGTTCCTCAGCTCTTCAGGGAGCATCGTCTGTCCTCTCCATCAAAGTCGTCTGCATCGCGGTCACTGCGGGATGGGGGCGTCCGACACCTCGCTGATGCCGGGCGGGACGTCGTCGAGGCCCACCGGCACATGCACGACGCTGACCCTCCCCGCCGCGCACTCCTTCACCGCCGTGGACAGGACGGACGCCAACTCTCCCTTGTCGACGACCACATGCTGGTACACCCCGGGCAGCCGGCCCGGCTCGGGGATCCCCGGCTCGTCGCGGACGAAGGAGAACCGCTGCGCGGCCTCCCCGAGGTGGTCGAGCTGTGACTGGAGCCAGCCGTAGCCGCCGTTGTGCAGGACGACGTAGAGCACCGCGGCGCCCGCGTCCGCCACCGTGGCGAGGTCGCTGCGGAACAGCCCGAACGCCCCGTCGCCGACGAAGGCGGCCACCGCCTTCTCCGGCGCGGCGAGTTTCACGCCCGCGGCCGCCGCCGCGCCGAAGCCCAGGCTCGTCTGCTCCGAGGGCACGACCGAGCCGCCGAGCGCGCCGGTGCTGTAGTACGGGAAGAGGTAGGACCACATGTCCTGGAGGCCGTTCTCCTGCACCAGCACATGGTCGGCCGGCAGCGCGGCGGTCAGGGCGGCGAGCACCTCCGCGACGTGCAGCCGGTCCGAGGCGGCCATGCGCCGCAGCTCGCGGTCCGCCGCCTCGGTCGTCTCCCGCCGCGCCCGCGACACCGCCTCGCGCCAGGCGCCGTCCTGCGGGGCCTGCGGAAGCAGCCCGGACCAGGCGGCGAGCGCGCCCGCGGCGTCGCCGATCACCCGCGGGCCCGCGAACTCGGCGGAGACGTCGGCCGGGTCCGTGTTGACCTGGACGACCGGCGTGTCCGGCGGCAGGGAGTCCCAACCGTACGTGGCGGTCTCCTCCAGCCTGCTCCCGACGGCGATCACCAGGTCGGCCTCGCGCCAGAGCCCCGCGGTCTCCGGCCGCCGGTAGAGGCCGGCCAGGCCGCAGAACAGCGGGTGGTCCTCTGCCACGGCGCCGCGGCCCGACGCGGTGGAGAACACCGCGGCGCCGATCTGCTCGGCGAAGCGCTCCACCACCCGGTCCGCGTTGCGGTGCCGCATGCCGCCGCCCGCCAGCAGGATGGGGCGGCGGCTGCGCCGGATCGCCTCGAGCGCGTCGCCGCCCGCGTGCGCGGGGTCCGTATGACGGAGCGTCTGAGGGAGTGCGGCCCAGGGGCGCCGCCGTACGATCTCGGCTTCCAGCAGGTCGTCGGGGAGTTCGAGATATACGGGGCCGGGCGCCGGGCCCGTCGCGATGGCCAGCGCCTTCTCCAGGGCCGGCGCGAGGCGCTCCGGGTGGTCCACCCGGTGGGCCCACCGCACCAGCGAGCCGACCAGGGCCATCTGGTCGGCCTCCTGGAACGCCGCGGCGCCCCGGCGGGCGGCCGGCGTCCCGGCGGCGAGCAGCAGCACGGGGGCCGCGGAGTACCGCGCCTCCAGGAGACCGGTGACGGCGTTGGCGGCGGCGGGTCCCTTGCCGACCACGCAGACCGCGGGCCGTCCGGAGGCGAGGGCGTGACCGGTCGCCATGAAGAGCGCGTTGCGCTGGTCCCGGCAGAGCACCATGCTCACCCCGGAGCCGGGCCCGGAGCCGGAGCCCGTCCCCGTGCCGGCTCCAGACGCGGACACGGACGCAGACGCCGACGCGTCCAGCGCCCGCAGCAGTTGGACGTCGTCTGCGGGAAGGCCGAACACCGTGTCGACTCCGGACGCGGCCAGGAAGTCGACGACCGCGTGCCACAGCCCCGGATAGCTCTGCTGACTGGGCCCGTTCATGGGGTCCTCTCGTACGTGTTCAAGCGGCCCGGGCGGGCCGACGCGGGTGAGGGGCGGCGGCTGGGGAGAGACAGCCGCCCGGTCAACGGGACTCCTGTGCCGCGCGCAGGGCGAGCACCGCCGGGAAGTGCTCCGCCACCACCTTGGAGAGCAGCAGCGGTTCGGCGATCCGCGTCTTGCCGTACGCGAGGTAGTTCGCGATGACGCCCCGGCCGCCGAAGGGCCCGTTTCCGTCCTCCTCGTCCAGCAGCGTCCGGTTCACGCTGGTGTGGTGCCGCTGGGAGAGGAGCTCGACGGTGTCCGGCGCGTCGCCGTAGACCATGGCCCCCATGGCGCGCTCGTTGAAGAACGGGGAGGACAGACGGCGATGGAGCTGCTCGGTGTCGTCGTACGGGATCACGTTGAAGATGGGGGCGAACATCTCCGGCAGCGAGCCCTTGTCGCTCATCGGACGCACGAGCACGGTGGGCGCGATGCGCCGCCGCCGGAAGTCCACTTCACCGCCGCGCACGATCCATTTGGCGTGCCGCCGCAGATGGTCGGCCGCCATCTCCATCGCGGCCTCGTAGTAGATCGGCCCGTACCCGGCCGCCGGGTCGGTGTGCTCGCCGAACCGCAGGGCGTCGAGCTGTGCGTTGAGGCTGGCGAGGAACCCCTCCAGCTCGTCGGCGTGCACGAAGAAGACGTCCGGGCCGTAGCAGTCCTGCCCCGAGTTGTACATCCGGATGGAGACCGCGCCCTGCGCGGCCTTCAGCGGGTCGGCGCCCGGCGCGACGATGAACGGGTTGATGCCCTGCCCGAAGAACGCCAGCAGCTGGTCGCGCCGCAGCTGCTCCCGTACCTTCTCGCCGTTGGTGTACGTGCCCGTGAAGACCAGGACGTCCGCCTCGCTCACGGGCCCTTCGACGAACGCGCGCTGGCCGAGGTCGGACAGCGTGACCGGAAGGCCGTGCACCGGCGCCAGGTACTCGTGCAGTCGCCTGGTCTGGTCCGCGACCTGGCTGGAGGGGCGGAAGACGACGTCCTCGGAGTAGAGGCTGGGCACCAGCACGAACAACGCGTACGAATACAGCAGGACGTTGGACGGCATGAAGACGGCGGTCCTGCCGACCCGGCCGGGCCGATAGGTCTCGATCTCCCGCGCGGCCCCTCCGAGGGTGGCGAGGAACGAGGCGACGTCGGACTCGGCGGCCTGGTGGTTGGCGATCTCGGTAAGGATCTTGAGCAGCGGGGCCGGGTCCTTGGCGACATGTCCGCGGACGGCGTCGAGTGCGTCGAGCCGCCCGGGGATGGGCGCCGTGCGGGAACTGGGGTTGCGATTCATCGGAGTTGCCCCTGCGATCGTACGGATTGGAGTTCCGGCCGGCTGCTCCCGGCCCTGCGTGTGCTCCCTGCCATCCCGGTGCTCCCGGTCTTCTGCGTCCTGCCGGCCCTGCACGCGCTGCCGGGCCTCGTGGTCCTGCTGTGCCGCCGCGCCCGGTGCGGGGTGCTGTCCTTCGGCCCGGCCGACCGCCCCTTCGGCGAGCTGTCTCAGGCGGTGCGCGTCGGTCTTCCCGTTGCGGTTCAGGGGGAGTTCGGGGACGACGAGGACGACGTTCGGCTGCCCGTGGGACGGCAGATGCGGCGCCATCGCCCGCCGCCAGTGCCCGGCGTCCTGGCCGGCCTCGTCCTCGACGACGAACACGAGTCGGCAGCCGAGGCGTTCGTCGTCCACGGGCACTACCCGCACCGGGCGCCCGCACGCCTCGGCGGCCGCGGCGAGCGCCTCGGGGTAGAGGGTGTGGCCGAGCCGGTGCACCGCGCGCTTGCGCCCGATCACATGGACGTTGCCCTGCGCGTCCCGGTAGCCCAGGTCGCCGGTGCGGTACCGGTCGTCGACGAGAGGCGCCAGGGCCCCCTCGGCGTCGAGGTAGCCGCTCATCAGGCCGGGCGTGCGCACGGAGATCTCGCCCGCCGCGCCGGGCGCCGCCTGCGTGCCGTCCTCGGCGTGTATCCGCAGGTCGACGCCGTCCAGCGGCTGCCCGCAGCCGACCGGGTCGGCCAGGGTGGCGAGGGCGATGTTGCCCGCCTCGGAGCTTCCGTAGCCGTCGAGCAGCGGCCGGCCCATGCGCTCCCGGAACTCCCCCGCCAGCCGCTCCCCGAGCGGGGCGCCGCCGACGCAGAACATCCGCACCGACTCCAGTCCGGCCCCGAGCACCGGCCTGCGCGCCGTCAGCTTGAGCAGGCTGTGGTACGTGGAAGGGGCCGCGTCGACGACCGTGACGCCGGCGTCCACGGCGAAGCGCACGGCGTGGTCGAGGCGGCTGTGCGGTGGAATCACCAGCGAGCAGCCCGTCGTCCACCACAACAGCACGAGGGAGAGCCCGTATTGGTGGGAGAACGGCAGCAGCGGGAGCAGTACGTCGTCCGCGCGGTATTCCATTCGGTGGGCGGTGCTCTCGATATTGCGCAGCACCGAATTCCCGGTGCGCGCGATGGCCTTGGGCTCGCCCGTGGTGCCCGAGGACCAGCAGACGACCGCGTCGCGGCGGCCGCGCCAGTCCTCCAGCTGTAATCCGTCCGCGAGGTCGTCCGCCGGCGCCCCGTCCCGCAGATAGACGCCGCACAGGTCCTCTACGGACAGCGGCGCCGGGGCCGTCGACGAGGTGGTACGGAGAGCGTCGTCGGCGTCGTGCAGCAGCCAGCCCGCCCGGGTGCGGTCCTCGATGGCGGCCTGCTGCGGCGCGGTCCGCCGGCGGTCCACCAGGACGATGGAGGCGTCCAGGTGCATCAGCGCCAGCAGTGCCACGACCTGCTCGACGGAGTTCTCCGTGGCGAGCAGCACGCGGTCGCCCGGTCGCACGCCGTGGGAGCGCAGCGCCCCCGCCGTGCGCAGAGCCGCCGTCGAAACCCTGGAGAGGGGGTGGCGGCCTTCTCCCGTGATGATGTCGCCGGTCACCGGAGCCTCCGTGGCCTTCGTGACCTACCTGACCTTCGTGACCGACGTGATTCGTCGTTTCCTGTCGATATGGCACGGGTCATCTGTGTGCCTTTCTGCGTTCGGTGCGGTGGTGCGCTGGATTCCGGCGCCGGTGCGCGGGACCGGACTCCGATCGATTTGTGCGTGCGAGGGCGACGTCTGTGGGGCGGTGTGCGGCGCGTTACAATCAGTCGACAGCGGTCAGCTCGCCTCGATCGCTGCGTGGACCAGGAGAGGGGTGACCGGGATGGCCAGCCCGGGGCAGCACTACTTTTCGGCGGATCCCGGGGTGACGTCGGAGCGCGGCCTGGTAAAGGTCAAGCTGCCCGATATCGAACTGGACCTCGTCACCGACCGCGGCGTCTTCTCCCACTCCAGGCTCGACGCCGGCACCAAAGTGCTGCTGGACCACGCGCCGCCGCCCAAGGTGCGCGGCGACATTCTGGACATCGGCTGTGGTTACGGCCCCATCGCGCTGACCTTCGCGTCCCGCCGCAAGCGGCTGCCCGTCTGGGCCGTGGACGTGAACGAGCGGGCGCTCGGCCTGGTCCGGGAGAACGCGGAGGCCGCGAAGCTCGGCAATGTGCGGGCCTGCCTCCCGGACGACGTGCCGGACGACGTGCGGTTCGGCGCGATCTATTCCAATCCGCCGATCCGCGTCGGCAAAGCCGAGCTGCATTCCATGCTCAAGCACTGGCTCCCCAAGCTGATGCCCGGCGCCGCCGCTTATCTCGTCGTGCAGAAACACCTCGGTTCGGACTCGTTGGCGAAGTGGCTGAACGCGCAGGGTTTTCCGACGACTCGGTTGGCCTCCGAGCGCGGATATCGCATTCTTGAAGTGCACCATCACCAAACCCCTCCTAGCGGATAAGTGAATGCAGCAGCTCAGAGGTACAGATCTCAAGCGTTTGCACAGAACCTGGCGGCGGAAGAGCTCGTCTCGGGTGGCTCTGCTTCTCGAGTCCGTGCAGTCCCCTTTCAACGTCGGTGCGATCGTGCGCACCGCCGCCGCGCTGGGCGTCGGACAGCTCTATCTCGTCGGCAACTCCGCCTCACCCCGTAATGCCAAGGCGCAGAAGACGGCCATGGGCACCGACCGCTATCTGGACGTGCAGACGTTCGCGGAGCTCCCCGAGGCCGTGGAGAAGGCGCGGGCCGACGGATACCGGCTGGTCGGGCTCGAAATCGCCAGCGACGCTCTGCCGATGCACGAGGCAGACTTCTCCGGCAGCGTCTGCATCGCCGTCGGAAACGAGGACCGCGGTCTCTCGGTCGAATGCCTGGAAGCCTGCGACACGGTGACCTACATTCCGCAGCTCGGCCGGGTCGGCTCGCTCAATGTGGCCACCGCCGTCGCCGTCTGCTGCTACGAGGTGCGCCGCCAGGAGTGGACGGCGGGGCCCGAGGAGGGCTGACCGCCCACCGGGCCCGCCCCGCACACCCGGCCCGCCGTGCCCACCGGGCACACCCGGCCCGCCGCCGGTGTCGCGTGTCATGCCCACGCCTCCAGCGAATTGTGGAACACCCGGGGGTGCACCACCCGCATGGGCAGCGCGCTTCCCCCGGACGCCTCGAAGCGCCCGGCCGGCACGCTGCCGTCCGCGAACAGCACGATGTTCTGGGCGTACCAGGGCTCTACGTCCTCGTCGTCCCAGATCCGGCTGCGCAGGACGTCGTACAGCCGGTATCCCCGCTGGGCGAACCTCTCCGCCCAGTAGTCCAGCCACTGCTCGTTCACATGCCCCACACCGCCCTGCCCGGGCAGGGCGGCGGAGAAGAGGATCGTGGGGGCTGCGGCCGTCAGATAGGAGACGAGCCGCTCGGAGCTGCTGTCCGGGAGGTGCTCGGCGACCTCCAGGCAGACCGCGAGCTCGTGGCGCTCGGGGGGCTCCCCCAGGTCGTTGATGTCCACCGGGGCGAACCGCTCCCGCGGGATGTGCAGCCGCTCCACGTCGACCCATGGGCCGTCGAACCCCGAGACCCGCACGGCCCCGAGCCGGGCGAACTCCGCCAGCCACGCCCCGGTGCCGCAGCCGAGGTCCAGCACCGACTGCGGGGCGGCGATCTCGTGGACCATCGGCACGATCACCCGGGCCGAGCGGAGGACTCCCTCCTCGATGTCCGAGTAGAACTCACCGCTGTAGATCTCCTCGTCCGGCGCCCCAGCGGTGGCGTCGGCGCTGTGGGGGGTTGCGTCACTCATCGACCTCAAGCCTTCCGAATACGTTCCGATGCGTTCCAACACGTTCCGCCGCACGGCGCAGGACCGCGGCGGGGGTGCCCACCACGACGGATCCCGGCTGTACGTCCCTGGTCACGGTGGCCCCCGCCCCGGCCACGCTCCACGCGCCGAGCCGGACGCCGGGCAGCACCGCGCAGTTCAGCCCGAGCGTGACGCCGTCCTCCAGCACCGCCCTGCCGCCGAGCCGGGCGCCGGGGGCGAGGGTGCAGTAGGCGCCGAGCACGTCGTCGTGGCTGACCGAGGCGCCGACGTTGACATGGGTGTGCCGGCCCAGGACGCAGTCCGTGGTCAGCGTGGCGTGGGCGGCCACGTAGCAGCCGGGATGGAGGACCGCCCGCCGGCCCACCGAGGCCGTCGGATGCACCACGGTCGCGGGCGTGCGCGAGGCCCGGCGGGCCATCTCGTCCATCCGCTCCCGGACCGCGCCGTCCCCGATGCCGACGACGTACCGGGCGTCCAGCATGCCGACCATCGACGTCGGTCCGAGGTAGGGCGCTCCCACCTCAGGACCCGGCTCGGTGGGGCGGTCGCCGTCGTCCAGTACGCCGAGCAGGTCCCAGGTCGGCCGTACCGCGTTGACCGCGTGGACGGCGTCGACGAGCTCACGGGCGTGCCCTCCGGCGCCGAGCACCACGAGCCGCTCCAGCCTGTGGGCCGTGGTCATGCCGGCGCCCCCTTCCGAGCCTCGGCCGCAGCCGCAGCCGCGGCCGCCACGAGCGTCTCGCGCGCGACGCCCACCACGAGCTCGACCGAGGCGACCGGGATGACGCCGGTGACCGGGACGGCGACCATGCGCCCCGCGACGGCCTCGGCGACCGGCAGCGGCCGCGCGGCGAGGGTGGCGTACGGCGCCGAGAGGTGCAGCGGCCGGTGGTGCGTGCCGGACTCGATCCGGTGGTCGGCCAGCCGGCGGACGAGCCGCTGCGCCAGGGCGGCGGAGGGCGCCACCAGCGGTACCTCGGCCCAGGCGGGCGCCGCGTCGCCGGAGGGGGGCTCGACGAGCCGGAGCTCCGGCACGTCCGCGAGCAGCTTCCGGTACAGGGCGACCGACCGCCGCCGGGCGCTCGTCTCGGCGTCCAGCAGCGGCAGCCCGGCCAGCGCCCGCACGGCGTCGGACTCCGTCAGCGCGCCGGACTCCGCCGGCGCGCCGGGCGAGCCCGGGTCCCGGCCTGCGAGGCGCCGGAGCGCGGCGGCCCACTCGGGGTCCCGGAGGCCGATCGCCCCGCCCGCGCCGCAGCCCAGCGGTCCGAAGCCGTACGCCTCGGCGTCGGCGAGGGCGCCCGTCCGCACGCCGCCGGTCGCCGCTCCCAGCGCCGTCCTCGCGTCGCCGATCAGGAACGCCCCGTGCGCGTCGGCGAGTTCGCGCAGCTCGCCCATGGCGCAGGGGATGCCGTGGACGTGGACCGGCAGCAGGGCGAGCGTCCTGCGGGTCGTCGCCGGCTCGGCGGAGGCCGCGGTGAGCGTCAGCGTCCGCGGGTCCACATCGCAGAACACGGGGGTGAGGCCGGAGCGCACCACCGCCTCGGCCGTGCCAGCCGGGGCATAGCTGGGGACCACGACCTCGGTCCGGTCCGGGCGGCGCTCGCGCAGGACGCGCAGCACCAGGTCGAGCCCGGTGTCGGCGTCCGGCACGGCCACCGTCTCGGGCACGCCGAGCCAGCGGGCGAGGGCGGACTCGAGCTCCGCGGTGCGCGCGGGGTCGCTGAGAGCCGCCGGCTCCGCTGCCTCCGTGGGCTCCGCCGCAACGCCGTTCGGGGGCGGGGAGATGCGCAGCACTCCGTCGAAGCTGTCCCCGTAGTAGACGGCCTGGGCGCACGCCGTGCCGACGAACCGCGCGCCGGCGTGGTGCATCGCCAGCCACTTGCCGTGGTCGGCGGCCCGTCTCCCGTCGGTGGGATAGGGCGGCTGCTTCCACCTCGCGCGGTAGGCGACAGTCGGCGTGTAGAGCACGTTCTCGGTGAGGAAGGCCTCCAGCGTGCCGGGGGCGTCCCAGGGGTGGTAGTAGTCCGTCTCCGCGCCGGAGTTGACGTCGTGGAGCCGCACCAGACCGTAGGCCAGGTCCGCGCCGGCGCCGGTCAACAGGCGGACGCAGTCGGCCAGATGGTTCGGGAGGAAGGCGTCGTCGTCGTCCAGCAGGGCGATGATCTCGCCGTCCGCCATCTCCTCGGCGCGGTTCCGCGCGGCGGCGCCGGCGATGAACCAGCGGCCGGTGGGACCGAGCCCCGAGTAGTCGGGCCGGGGAATCTCCGCGTATCTGATCCGGCTGTCCCCGAATCCCTCCGCCGCAGCCCGTACGGAGTGGTTGTCCAGGCCGTCGCTGACGACGACCAGCTCCCAGTTCTCGTACGTCTGCTGCAGGACCGAGGGGATCGAGCGGTGCGTCATCAGATAGGGCCGGTTGTAACAGGGCATGAGGACGCTGACCAAGGGTTCCGACGCGGTCATAGGGGATCCCTCTTTCCCTTCTGGTCGGGCACGGCTGCCGCCTCGGCCTCGGCCTCGTCCGGCGTGGCCTCGGCGCCCGGCGCGATGCGCCGGGCGATGTCCACGAGCCGGGTGAGGTCCTGGATGATGGACGGCAGCTGGTCCAGGCTCTCGGTGTAGGTGCGGACGTAGGAGATGACCGCGAAGATGGTCCCGGCCTGCGCCTCGGGCGAGTCGGTCGCCTGGAAGAACACCAGGACGCACAGCGCGATGACGAAGATCTCCAGCACGCCCCAGTTCTTCGCCTCGGCGTCGGAGAGCTTCACCTCCCACTTCCGCAGCAGGCTGTAGTGCCGGCGCACTGCGGTCTCGGGCTGGGAGGTGAGGATGTCCACCTCGCGCTCCTGCTGGTCGTTCAGCTCCTGGTTGAGCACGAAGGCGCGCTGGGTGAACCACCAGTTGACCGCAACGATCGGCACGATCAGCAGCACGCAGTAGACCGCGCTGCGCACGCTGTAGGTGAACAGCATGAACAGCGAGCCCACGATGGCGAGGAGCCCGGAGACCATGGCCGGGACATGCGTCTCGGCGAAGACCACGAACTCCCGGGACAGCGTCGACCTGGCCACCACCACCGAGTCCGGCAGGTTACGCCTGCGCTGCTCGACGACCACGTCGCCGGCGAGCTGCGCGTACATGCCGGTGAACACGCGAGTGTCGTACAGATGGCGGACCATGCCCGTCACCGCGTGCAGGGCCCAGATCGCGACGAACGGAATGATGCTCTCCTTGTCGCCTTTCAGCAGGCCGTTGATGGCGACGCCGATGGCGAACGGGTAGAGCAGATTGCAGAGTTCCTCCAGTACGACCAGTGCATACGTCAGACACACCTTGCGGCGGTACTGGCGATAGATACGGCGCAGTATGCTCGGCTCCGGAACCTCTGGTTCCGTGACGCTCACCGTCTACGTTCCTTTCTGAGCCACCGGATCCGCTGCCCCGCGGCGGCCGGGCGACCGGCCTTCGCCGGAACTACCCCGCTGCTCCGTCGAGCGCGGACGTGCAGCAGACCCAGCATTCCCAGTAGTCGCGGTCCCAGTCGAACATGCCGGCCCGCTCGAAGACCTTGAGCGCGCCCGTGGGGTTGCCGGAGTCGACTGTGAAGCCCAGGTGGTCGTACCCCTCGCGGCGGGCGGCCTGGTCCACGGCCGCCGTCAGATGCCGGAAGAACCCGCGGCCCCGCCACCCGGGCGGAGTTCCCAGGTAGTTGATGCGCAGCTCGCGCTGCGTCGCTCCCTCGCTCTGCCACTCATTGGTCTGGGTCAGTACGTAGGAGACGATCGCGCCGGCGGGGTCGAGTACGAGGTACGAGAGACCCGGCTGGAAGAGGGGGTCGTTCTCGAAGTCCTGCTTCCACCGTTCCGGCGATACCGCTCCGTCCTCCCACTGGCCGTTGAAACTGGCGTTGTGCACCTCGCGGAGCCCCGCCATGTCGGCGGGCCGCACGGTGCGCAGAGCGAACCCCGAGGGCAGCTCCGGAATCTCCAGCGCGGCCACCTCGTCCAGCTGGCAGGACACCTCGTACCACCAGCGGGTGGCCTGGAACCCGTGCGCCTCGGCGAGCGAGCGCAGATCCGTGTTCTCCTCCAGCGACCACACGGCGGCCGACGACCGCCGGCCGCTGGACAGGGCCGCCTGCCGCTCTCGTGCTCGCCCGCAGGACCAGCGCATCAGCTGCGTGCCGATGCCCTGGCGCCGATGGCCGGGGGCGACGCCGCCTTCCAGGATCACGCGGTGGGCGCCGTTCGGGGCGAGCTTCGCGTGGACGACGGCGAATCCGGCCAGCACGCCGTCCGCGAAGACGCCGACGGAGTCGCTCACCGGGTCGAGCCGGCCGTCCAGCGCTGCCTCCAGGAACTCCTCCGGGTAGTAGTTGGCGCTCGCCCCGTCGGTCTTCTCCGACTCCTCCATCAGCTCGTGCCAGGCGTCGGCGTCGTCGGCCGTCAGCGACCTGGCGCGGTACCGAGGGGGCAACCGCAGGGCGGGCGTGCTCATGCCTGCTTCTCCTCTTCCCGTGCGGCGTCGGGGCCCGTGGGCTGGTGCGCGACGTGCACCAGCCGGTCGAGGCCGGCCTTCACGTGGTCCGACACCTGGTGCACCGGCGTCAGCCGGTAGCGGTCGGACAGCGGGATCACCAGGTCCACCTGGGAGCCGTACCGGATCTGGGAGAAGCGGGCGCCCTGCTGCACCGGGACGTTCTGCTGGAGCCGGAAGGGCGTGATGCAGCTGACGTCGTAGTCGGCGATCTGGAGCATCCGATAGGTCTCGCCGAGGGCCGGCGCGTAGACCCGGTTCACCATCCGCTGGTTGGGGCGCAGATAGCCGGCCGCCTCGGACAGGTCGATCTTCAGGTCGTACAGCAGACGGTTCTCCACGTTCAGCATCGGCCGGTTGTACGTGTGGATCGGCGGGAGCTCCCGGTAGGACAGCGTGCCGCGGTACGGGACCCGGTTGACGTGCACGTCGAAGAAGGTCATGAAGATCCCGATGACCAGGCTCTCCCGGTTGTACTCCGGCTCGCGCAGCGCGTCCCTCAGGCTGTACGACTCGCCCTTGATGTCGAGGATGGGCTCGTCCGGCTTCACGGTCCGCTGGTAGAGGATGACGCCGTCCGCGGGCGAGAAGAAGTACGAGGAGTCGACGGTGCGAGGCCGTCGCGGGTCGCGGAAGAAGTAGACGTCGGACAGCCATGCCGGCGACCGGTCGTCGAGCCGCAGAACCTCGTTCTCCACCCACTCTTCCAGTGACTGCGCCATGTCCCGACTTCCTGCCTCTTCACGGTGACGGCTGCGCGGAATGGGAAGTCGCCGCACAGGTTCGCGAGTACTCAACGTCAACCGGTTCTACCTGGCCGCCAGGTGCTCCGTCACCACCGATGGCACCTTGCTGCCAGGTCTTTGACTTCTGGTTCGGCGCCCAGCGAACGTGTTGGGACGGCAGGCGGATGCGCGGATTCTCGGGGCACGATCCCCGGATTCATTCCGGCCCGTTTCGCCGGCGACCCGGAACTCGCCGGGCTGATGGTGGACTTCTTCTTCCGCAGGGCGACCATGCGAAGGGCGATATGGCGCAGAGCATCGAAGAGTGGGTGGCGGCCGAGGTCTCAGACCTGAGCGACAAGTCGCCCCAATGGCTGGCGGAGAACCACTTCTTCCGCGACCCGCGACGGCCGCGATACGTCGATCCGCGGTTCTTCTACTCGCCGGCGGACGGCATCATTCTCTACCAGCGGAAAGTGAAGCCCAACGAGCAGCTCGTCGACATCAAGAGCGTCGACTACACGCTGCGGGAGGCGCTGAGGGATCCGGACTATCAGCACGAGAGCCTGGTCGTCGGCATTTTCATGACCTTCTTCGACGTGCACACCAACCGGATTCCGTACGGCGGCTATCTCAAGTACCGGCTGCTCGATCCGATCGCCACGTACAACCTGCCGATGATCGCCATGGAGAACGCGATACTCGACGATCTCCGTATCGATCTGAGCACCGCGGCGTATCTGCGGCAGAACCAGCGGATGGTCTCCACGGTCCACTCGCCGCGGCTCGGCGGCAATTACCACATGCTCCAGATCGCCGACTACGACGTGGACTGCATTCTGCCCTACCGGCTGAAGCAGAACTCGGCGTACCGGCAGGGGGAGCGGTTCTCGCAGATCAGATACGGCTCGCAGGTGGAGCTGGTCGTGCCCCTGTCCGACCGGTACGAGCTGGAGGTTCTGCAACCCGACGGCTGGCATGTCAAGGCAGGGCTCGACCCGCTGATCCGCGTGCACCACAAGGGAACGGACGGCTTCAAGTGATGATGGAGGACATGTGACGGACACAGCAGGCACGTCGACGGCGGCCTTGGCGCCCACGTCGGAGATCGCCAACCCGAGCCATCTGGAATACCCCGCGTTTCTGGTCAACGCGCCGTTCTCGCTGTCGGCGGAAGTGCCCAACAACGTGTGGATGGAGGAACTCGCCGAGGACGACCGCGAGATCAACCGCAGCCGCGCGATGGTGCAGTTCCTCGAGGTCTTCTCGGTGCTGAGCGCCGGCGCACTGGTCTATGTGCTGCCGACGCCGCGCACGACGGGACTCCAGGACCTCGTCTATGTGGCGAACCTGGGAATCGTGCCGACGCATCTGCCGAACGTGCGCGACGTGATCATCTCGAATTTCACCTCGGAGCCGCGGCGCGGGGAGACCCAGGTGGGCGTCGACTTCTTCCGTCAGATGGGATACGAGCCCAAAGTCTCCCCGTTCAAGTTCGAGGGCGAGGCCGATCTCAAGCATCTGCACGACAACGTCTACATCGGCGGCTACGGGCAGCGGTCGCAGCGCGAGGCCTACGAGTGGATGGAGCGCGAATACGACATGCGCGTGGTCAAGGTCGAGATGGCCGACCCGCACCTGTACCACCTGGACTGCAGCGTATTCCCCATCACCGAGCACGCCACGCTGGTGCACACCGCCGCGTACAGCAAGTCGGACCTCGCCGAGATGGAGAAGCACACCGAGGTCATCGACGTTCCCGAGGCGGCCGCCTACTCCGGTATCTGCAATTCGGTGCGGTCCGGAAAGACCATCGTCAACTCCTCGTGTCTGGCGGACCTTAAGGCCGGAACCGACGCCTATCAGGAAGAGAAGGCGAAGCTGGACACGCTGGAGCGGATCGCCGGCCAGCAGGGCTTCGAAGTCGTCCTGGTGAACATCGACGAGTACTTCAAGAGCGGCGCACTGCTCTCCTGCATGGTCATGCACCTCAACCGGTTCTCCTATGGGCTCGCGCTGATGTGACGCGCTGACGCCGGTGCGGCGCGCGCACCGGGCCGCCCACCACGGAGGAGTTATGGAATCGAACATCAAGCGAGGCAACGGTGAGATGCGATGGCCGTGACGACCACAGCCGCCCTCCCCGACCATAGGGCGCTGCTGAGCGACGCCACCGCGGCGGCCGCCCTCCGGGGCGCCGGGCCGCAGCGGGTGCTGGTCGTCGTGCCGACCAAGGGCCGCCCGGAACGCGTGCGCCGCCAGGTCGCGGTCCTGCCCGCCGACTACGACGTGGCGGTGCTCGCGACCGCGCCGGAGGACCTGCCCTCCGACCTGTCCGAGCGCCCGGGTCTGATGCGGCGGACGGGCCCGTACCCGAACGTGGGCCGGTCCTTCGGAACTCCTCACCCCGATCTGTCGGCCAAGCGCAACGTCGGCCTGGCGATGGGGAGGTCGGGCGGCTACCAGGCGGTGGTGTTCATCGACGACGACGTCGAGGTGACCGCCGCCGACCTGGAGGCGATGGTGGCGGCGCTCGGCCGGTACACCGTGGTGGCGCGGCCCTCCGTAGGAGTCGCCGACCACTCGATGCTCTACAAGGTGATGGGCCACGCCGGCCTCGTCGCGCCCTTCATATCGGGCAGCTGTCTGGCCGCCCGGACGACGTACGACGGCGTCTTCCCGGACATCTACAACGAGGACTGGTTCTTCATGTGGCCCGCGCTGTGCCGCCACGAGATCGGGCGGCTCGGCGACGTGCGCCAGGTGGAGGTCGCCGCGGGCGCCGGCGGCAGCGGCCTGCGGGCCGCGGCGGAGGAGGTCGGCGACGTACTGGCCGAGGGATTCCTGAGGTGCCTGCACGAACTGCCCGCCGTCTCCTGGGCGGAGGAGGCGGAGCGGACGCTGCGGACGGAGCAGTTCTGGTCCGGCGCCCTGCACCGGCGCCACTTCCTCTACGAGCTGGCCTACACCGTCCTCGACCGATTCCCCGGGTCCGACCGCGAGGCGATGACCGACAGCCTGCGGGCCGGGCACAGCAGCCTGTCGGAGCTGGACCCGCGGGAGCTCGCGGACATCGCGGCAGAGCTCTGCGCGGGCCCGGCGCACACCTTCGGCGACGGAGACGTCGCGCGCGCGGCGGCGAGCGCGATGAGCGAGCGGGTGAGGTCATGAGGATTCTGCTGACAGGCGCGCTCGGCTATATCGGCCAGGTCGTCGGACCGAGTCTGCAGCACGCGGGCCACGAGGTGACGTCGCTCGACATCGGGCTGTTCCAGGACCGCGCGGCCGGCGGCGACCGCCCCGAGGGCCATCTGTTCCTGGACGTCCGCGATGTCACCGTCACCGATCTGATCGGCTTCGACTGCGTGGTGCACCTCGCGGGCCTGTCCAACGACGCGTGCGCCAACCTCCAGCCGGAGGCGGCCCACTCCGTCAACGAGATGGCCGCCGGCCGGCTGGCCGCCACCGCGAAGCAGGCGGGCGTGCGGAGCTTCGTCTTCGCCTCGAGCTGCAGTGTGTACGGGCGGGCCGACCAGGCCCGCGCGGAGCACGACGAGCCGTCGCCGCTGAGCCGCTACGCACAGACCAAGCTCGGCGCCGAGCAGCGCATCCTGGCCCACCACGGCGGCGGCTTCCAGCCGGTGGTGCTGCGGCTGGGCACGGTGTACGGGCCCTCGCCCAGCCTCCGCACCGACCTGGTGGTCAACCGCATGGCCGCCTGCGGGGTCTTCGACCGGAAGGTGGTCGTGCACGGCGACGGGCTGCAGCGGCGCCCGATGGTGCACGTACGGGAGATCGCGACGGCGATCGAGGGAGTCCTCGCCGCGCTCCCGCAGGCCGCCGGCGAGATATTCAACGTGGCCGGCGAGCACGGCGCGGTGCAGATGAAGGACATCGCCGCGCATATGACCGACCTGCTGGACGTGCCGGTGGTCAGCGAGGCCGTTATGACCGACGCCCGCGACTACATCGTGGACAGCCGCAAGCTGCGCGCGCTGGGAATCCGCCTGGACGAGGACTTCGGCGCCGCCGTCGCGGCGACCGTGCAGCACATCGGCAGCCGCTTCGCGTCCCTGGACGAGGCGCTGGGAGCGCCCCAGAACCGGGCGGCCGCCGTCATGACGCTGGTGGGCGAGGGCGCCGTGGACGCCGGACTGCGCTGGCACGCCGAGAAGCAGTACCGAACGATGAGGGAGACGGCCCGATGACACGATTCGACTCGCTGGTGAGCGTGCTGCTCAGCAGCTCGGGACGGCCGCACCTGCTGGCCGAGAGGGCGATCCCCTCGGTCCTCGCGCAGAGCTATCCCCACTGGGAGCTCATCGTCGTGAACACCGTTCCCGACGGCGGGCGCACGGCGCGGGCAGTCGCCTCCTTCGGCGACTCGCGTATCCGCTGCCGCGAGGCGTTCCCCGACGAGTCCGCCCCGGCGGACGGCGGCGTGGGCGGCCAAGGCGCCGCGGCGGCGCTCGCCGCGGGCAGGCGGCTGGCGGAGGAGGAGGCGAGGGGCGAGGTCCTGGCCCTGCTCGACGAGGAGTGCGCGTTCCTGCCGAACCACCTCGACGACTGCATCGCCGCGCTGACCAGCACCGACGCGGACCTGGTGTACGGCAGGGTGCGCACGCTCGACCCGAACCTGGGGCGCGAGGGGACGGTGTACCTGGACTGGGAGTCCCCCCAGACCCGGGAGCGGTTCGGCCGGGAGCCGGTCTTCTCCGCCTGCTCGGCCGCCTACCGGGCGGCCTGGCGCGAGACCGCCGTCCCCGAGGGCGCCGGCGCCGACCCCGACCACGCGAAGTTCCTCGCCATGCGCGAGGCCGGCGCCCGCTTCACGAGCATCGCCGCGGAGCAGGCCGTCGACCACGCCGGGGCCAACGCGCGCCGTATCCAGGTCTCCCTGCCGAGCCTGCCGCCCGTCGAGGAGCTGCACGCCGCGGTCGACCGGATCGCGGAGACCCACTACGTCTCCAACTTCGGTCCCTACAGCCGCGAGCTGGAGAGCGTGCTCGCGCAGTACCTGGGCGTCGGCAACGTCATCGCCACCGCCAGCGGGGACACCGCGCTGGGCATGGCGTTCACCGCCGTACAGCGCGCCAACCCGGGGCGCCGCGAGGTGGTGGTCCCCAGCTACACCTTCCCCTCCACCGTGAACGCGATCCTGCGCGCCGGACTCGAGCCGGTCTTCTGCGACGTCGACCCGGTCTCGCTCGGCCTCACGCCGGAGCTGGCGGAGCGCCGGATCGGCCCGGCGACCGCGGCGATCGTGCCGGTGCACTCGCACGGCATCCCCGCGGACATGCCGGCGCTGGAGAAGCTCGCGGAGCGGCACGGCGTCATGCTCGTCAGCGACGCGGCCGCGGCCCTCGGGGCGAGCCTCGACGGCCGCAAGGTCGGCTCCTTCGGCGACATGGAGGTGTTCAGCCTCAGCGGCACCAAGGTGCTCACCAGCGGCGAGGGCGGCGCCATCGCGGTCCGCGACGACGAGCTGGCGCGGCAGCTGAGGGAGTTGGGGCGCTACGGCCTCGGGGAGAACTACGAGTGCGTCGACGCCGGCGGCGTCAACGGCCGGATGCCCGAGCTGGCGGCGGCCATGGCGCTGGCCGGAATGCGCCGGCTGGACTCCTGGCTGACCCGCCGCCGCGACTCGGCGGCGCTCTACCGCAAGCTGCTGGACACGGGCAGGGGACTGCGGGTGATCGGACCCGTCGACGGCCGGTCGGAGCCCACCTGGAAGGACATCTCCGTGCTGACGCCCTCGGTCGAGGTGACCGAGCAGCTCGTCGCGAGGCTGGCGGCGTACCGGGTGGAGACCAGACCGTACTACCGGCCGCTGCACCGGATGCGCGCCTACGCGCAGCTGCCCGCCGAGGACCTGCCCGTCACCGAGCAGATAGCCGACCGGCTGATCAGCGTCCCGATCTCGAACGAGATCCCGGACAGCACGGTCCGCCTCGTCGCCGGGATCCTGCTCGCCGAGTTCGGCGAGCTGACCGGCCAGAACCTCATCTGAACCGCGGAGGAGTCACGTCCATGGGAGTCCACGTAGGGCTGTACGACGACCACAATGCCGGCTTCGCCGCCGTGGATGAGCAGGGCGTCGTCGGATACACCGAGTTCGAGCGCATCACCCGCATCAAGAACCAGGAGGGCTGGCTGCCGGAGCTGGTCGGCGCCTGCTTCGACCGGCTGCCGCTGGACCGCCTCGAGTCGGTCACCGCGCCCCGCCCCGAGCTGGTGAAGGAGCTGCTCGCGGAGCGCTACGGCGCGGTGCGCAGCGGCCCCGCCACCATGACGCTGGACGGCCGTACCGTGCGCGTCATACCGCAGCCCGATCTGCACGGCTACTTCCATGTGCTCGCCGCGACCACGCTGCCGCTGGCCGGGCCCGGGGTCTACCTCTCGATCGTCTTCGACGCGGAGCAGCCCCGCTTCGGCTGGATCGACCTGCGCACGCCGCTTGAGACGCCGCGTCCCGTGGAGCTGACTCCGGTGTCCTCGGAGCGGTGGTTCAACGGGGCGGTGTTCGGCGACCTGTTCGGCCGGATCTTCTACGGCTCGGGGGACCTGAGCAACTGCGGCAAGCTCATGGGCCTCTCGGCCTGGGGCTCGGCGAAGCTGAAGCATGTGCGCGAGCTGGAGCGCGTCGCCCAGGAGTCCTTCGACCCCTCGGTGGAGACCTGGAACGGCTACTGCCTCGGCTCCGCCGACGAGGCGCTGGCCGCCGTCGAGGAGTACCTCGGCGTCTCGCCCCGCGCCCATGAGCTCTCCGCGACGCTCGACCTGGCGGCCTCCGCGCAGGAGCTGTTCACCCACCACTTCATCGAGCAGGTGAAGGAGGGCGTGGCACGGACCCGCAAGGCGATCCGGGCCGCCGGCGTCCACGACGAGCCGGTGGGAGTGATCTACGGCGGCGGCTGCGCCCTGTCCGTGGTGTCCAACCGGGACGTACGGGAGGTCGCCGGGCTGCCGGTGTTCATCCCGCCCTTCGCCCACGACGCCTCGCAGTTCGTCGGCGGCGCGGTGTGGGCCGGCCTCAAGTCGGGGATGCGGTGGCCCGGCGGAGTCGGCTGGTCCGGGGTGCCGGAGCACACCGAGGACCATGTCAGCGTGGCCGGCGCGGCGCAGGCGGGCTACGAGACCTCCCCCGCCACGCCCGCGGAGGTCGCCCGCATCATCGCGTCGGGCGGTCTGGTGGCGCTGGCCAGGGGCGGCGCCGAGGCCGGTCCCCGGGCGCTCGGCCACCGGTCGCTGCTGGCCAGGGCGAACGACCCGGCGATGCGCGACCGGCTCAACGACCACGTCAAGAAGCGCGAGTGGTACCGGCCGTTCGCACCGCTGCTGCCGCGCGAGGAGTTCCCGCGCTACTTCGGCGAGGAGGCGTCCCCGGCGTCCCGGTACATGCTGGACTCCTACCGCGTCCGGCCGGAGTTCCGCGGCCGGCTGACGTCGGTGACCGGCCCGGACGGGGTCGCCAGGCCCCAGTGCGTCGACCCGGACGGCGACCCGTTCCTGTACGAGGTCTGCCAGGAGCTCGGCAAGCTCTGCGGGGACCCCGTGCTCCTGAACACCAGCCTGAACGCACCGGGTCGCACCATCGCCCACGACCTCGGCCAGGTCGTCGAGGACGTGGTCGAGCTCGGCCTGGACGCCCTGGTGGTCGACGGCTCGTTCGTCGACCTGAAGGACCGCGCCCGATGAACGCCGCGCCCCTGCCTGGACCGGACGTCGTCCTGACCGTCTGCCGGGACGAGGAGGACGCCATCGAGGCCTTCGTCCGGTTCCACCTGGACATGGGCTTCGACGCGGTCTACGTCGTGGACAACGGGAGCAAGGACCGCACGGTCGAGATCCTCCTGGCGCTGGCGGACGAGGGACTGCCGCTGCATCTGAGGTTCGACCACCGCGTGGGCTACGACCGGTATCTCACCGAGCACTACCACTGGGCCGGGGAGCACTCCGGCGCGCGCTGGCTGTTCTTCCTGGACGTCGACGAGTACGTGCACTTCCCCTCCGGCGCGAAGCGTCTGCTGGACCTTGTCGAGCCCCGGTTCAACCTGATCAGGCTGCCGCAGCGGCAGATGTTCCAGGACACGCTGGAGGCGGACGGGGGCCCGTACTCCTTCCTCCGCGCCACGACGGGCTCCGTCGGCTTCGGCGACGAGCCCAGCAAGGCAGTCAGCCGCTACGCCGCCGGCGCCAAGGTGTACGGAGGCAAGCACCGGATCGATGTGCCCGGGGCCTGCGAGACGTCTCCCCCGGACCTGTTCATCCGGCATTTCAAGTACCGCAGCGAGCGGCAGGCCCGGACGAAGGAGGTCAACCGCGTCGCCAGCGAGCAGGTGTTCACCGACGAGGACCTGCGGGAGCTGTCCGCCTTCGACACGACGGAGACCAGGAACTGGATCGAGGAGAGCAGGCAGCTCGCCGCGGCCGAGCACTGGCGCACCTGGTTCTCCCCTCAGTGGCCCACGACGTACGACGATGTGCTGGCGCGCTGGGCGAACGCCCGGACCGGCGCCCCGGCGCCCGCGTTCCCCGGGGGCGAGGACGGCCATCCCGTGCCGGCGGAGCGGCTGCTGCTGCACGAGACCCTGCGCAGAGCCGCGGGCGCGGACGGCGAGCTGAGGCTGCATCTGCGGGGCGGATCGGCGCGGTTGCGCGAGCGGCTGGCCGGCGAGCCGGACCTCGTGCTCTGCGACCAGGAGAAGGCCGACGGCATCCTGCTCGCCGCACCCGATCCGGCGGCGATCGACGACGTCGTCGCGATCGGGCTCCAGGACCGGCGCGACACCCGCTGGATCCTCACCGCGGCGCCGCACCCCGAGCAGGACGCCCTGGTGGCGGCGGTGCGCCGGGCCGGCATGCACGCCGCGGTCTTCGGCCCCGACTACTACGGGCCGCAGCAGCTGCGCCGGTGCGGCGCTCCGCAGGACGCCGCGGTGCTCAGCGTCGTCCCCCACCCCCACGGGCGCACGGAGAACGGCGTGCTCGCCGGTGCCGGCCCCGCGACCGACGAAGACTGAAGCGAGGAGAAGAAGCACCGATGGCTGACGAGGAACTGACGAAGCTGCGGGTCGGCACGGAGGACCTGGTTCTGCGGACCGGCTACTCCGTCCGGGAGGAGGGCATAGGGATCTTCCCGAGCGAGGGCGAGTACCCGGTCTACAACGACGACACGTACGACGCGATGAACGACGACATGTGGTGCGACGCCGCCTACATGGAGGCCATCGAGCGGTATGTGCCGGGCCGCGTGGTACTCGACGTCGGCACCGGCCGGGACGCCAACTGGGCCGTCGCGGCGGCCCGCGCGGGCGCGAAGAAGGTGTACGCGGTCGAGGTGCTGCCGGAGTGGGCCGAGGCCGCGGCGAAGACGGTCGAGGAGGCCGGGCTGAGCGACATCATCACCGTCGTGACCGGCAGCTCGAAGGAGATCGATCTGCCGGAGAAGATCGATGTGTGCGTGTCCGAGATCATCGGCACGATCGGCGGGTCCGAGGGCGCCGCCGCGTCCATCCGGGACGCACGGCAGCGCTTCATGGACGACGCCGGGATCTCCATTCCGCACCGCTGCACCACCGGCATCGCCGGCGCCTCGCTGGCCGGGCACTTCCCGGACGGCATCGTGCTGGACCCGCACGGCGTGGAGACGGCCGAGCGCATCTTCGCCGCGGTCGGGCACCCCTTCGACGTCCGCCTCAGCCTGGACGGGCCGGTGCTGGAGACCCTGGTGACCGAGACCTCCGAGGTGGAGGACCTCGCCTTCAACGGCGATCTGGCCACCGAGGGCGAGAGCGGCGTCAGCCTCGCGGTCACCCGCGACGACGTGCTGACGGGACTGGTCCTGTGGCCGCTGCTCCAGGCCCGCAAGGACGGGGTGGCTCTGGACGCGCTGCGCATGGACACCAGCTGGCTGCCGCTGTACGCCCCGCTGTTCCTCGGCGGCGTCGAGGTGCGCCAAGGCGACGTGCTCGACCTGGTCTTCCGCTGGCAGCTCAGCGACGACCTGCGGCACCCCGACTACGAGATCGCCGGCACGGTACGGCGGGAGGGCAGGGACGACGTCCCGTTCGCGTGGCACTCGCCCCACCACGCCCCGGTGTTCCGCGAGGACGACACGTATCGGTGGCTGTTCCCCGAGCAGTGAGGCGCGGCGCGGACGGGGCAGGGGGAGGCGCGTGCGGGCAGGCCGACTGGGCAGGCCCGCACGCGACTCCCGGCGGCGGCGTCTCGCGGCGGCGCGCGGCGTTCAGCGGCGGCGGCGCGCGACGTTCAGCGGCGGCGGCTCGGGCGGCTCAGCGGTGGGCGGCGCGGGTTGCTCAGCCGAGCCACCCGAGGCGGTGGGCGGCCGCGCCCGCCTGGAACCGGCTCTCCACGCCGAGCTTGCTCATGATGTCCGCGACATGCCGCCGGTAGGTACGGAGCGAGATGTTGAGCGTGCGCGCTCCCGCGCTGTCGGTCAGTCCGCCGCTCATCAGGCGCAGTATCTCCCGGTGCCTGTTGTGGAGCACGGTGGTGGCCGTGGCGCTCAGCGGAACGGCGGGCTGCCACATGGAGCCGAAGACGGAACGCATGTTGCTGACCACCACGGGGTTGCGGATCAGCATCGTTCCGCCGCACGGATTCTGCTGGTCGGCGGGCACCAGGGCGATGCGCCGGTCGAGGATGACGAGCCAGCCGGGAACCCGGGCCGACACTCTCACCTCCGCCTCCACGGACCGCTCGGCCGGGGCGGCCTCCACGCCCTGCCTCCTGCTCGGCGCCCGGCTCAGAATTCCGCTGTCGTACAGCAGCCGCGCATGGAAACCGGGATGCTTCTGGGGGAAGCGGAATCCGGATCGCGGATCGTCGGGACGAATGGTTCCGGGGAGGTCCGGAACCATCATCAGGAGTTCGCGGTCGGCCATCCGGGCATACTTCTCGATCAGTTCGCCCATGCTTTGGGGGAGCCGGGCCATATCGCTGCCCAGCAGGGGCCCCCGCGGCGCGGGCACGGTAACGGACGGTGTTTCCGAACGGCCTTGCAGCGCGCGCACCGGGCTGCGCAGCCCGGTGCGCACCGAAGCGGCCAATGCGCGTTCTTCGGCGTTCTCTGGGGCGACCGCCGCTTCTCTCGGGATGCCCCGGCGCAGCGAGAATACGGGGGACGACGGGTCATAGGAGCTCAGGAGTGCCGCAAGGACGAGTCCGGCGGTTAACGGCAGTTGCAACAGCATCGTTGTGGAGTTCCCCTCATACGCTGCGTAATTTCAGGGACGACAGATCGGTCAGCGACGGATGCACGGCCGCCGCGGACGCACGCCGCCCCCCGGACGGCATGCGTCGACGGAACGTCGCCACCCTGGCCCGGGCCGGCTGGACGGCCGGTACCGAGATAGGGGGCGACGCGAGGGAGTCTGACGCGGAGGGCGGCCGGACCGGCCCGGCTTCCCGTGGGGCCGACGCCGGCCACAGCTGTGGCGAAGGCGAGGGTGGGGGGCCGCAGGGGGGTCGGTGGTCATCCGGCCGGCGCCCTGTCCGCGATCAGCGGCGCTTCATCTGTGGCACGCCCTGCAGAGTGACGCGGGTCTCAGCGTCGCAGCGAGAGAATCCCGCCTGCGCGGCCGTGCGGCTCGGATTCGACATTCTGGCCAAGTTGACATGCTTCCCCCATTGCACAGGCATATGAAAGGGAGAGCGCATCCAGAGCACTCCACGGACCGCAGCCCGGAACGTGTCTATCTCCGTGCGGCGGCCGCAGAATTCCCGAGAATCAGTCGAATTCCCGCCAGGTTTCGCGGCTGGTCAGGCCACGACGCCTTTTTCATACGCAGTGCCGTAAATACCTTGTGGAACCTCACAGACGCACCGCTCGCACAGTCCGGTGCACCCAGGTACAGCGGTGATCCAATCTATAACCCTTCCAGGGCGACTGCAATGCCCGAGCCCCCTGGTAGGCCCTTACTCCCGAATCACCGGCCGTGGAGCCAGCGACGGGGAGCCGGTGGTGGTGAATGTCACACCGCGGCTGCCGGTTCCGGGGAATCAAGGGAAACACGCGGTTAATTGAGAGTTGTTCGCGGCGTAGCCATGCGCTCACGTTCTGATTCCGGAGCGGCGGATTCCCAACGGAGCCTGAACCACGGCGCACAGGGCGGGCCGGTCCACCGCGGTGGACCGGCCACGAGCACATGCGCTGGATCACTGATCGGTCAGAAGGCCGGCCAACTGCCGGGCCGTTTCCGTGGGGCCGGCGGGGTGGACGACCTCGACGCGGTGGATCAGGCGCGGCACCTGGACCGGGACCGCCGTGACGGCGGGGAGCGTGGCGGCCAGCGAGAGAGGGAGGACCGCGAGACCGTGGCCGGCTGCGGCGAGCGCGGCGAGGCCGTTGAGGTCGGTTCCGCGGTGGCGGACGCGCGGGCGGAATCCGTCGGCGCGGCAGACCTCGCGCAGCCGGTCGAGGGGAACGGCCGTGTCGGGGGCGTCGATCCACTGCGCCTGCGCCAGGTCGGCCAGCCGGACCGAGTCGCGCCGCGCCAAGGGGTGGCTGTCGGGGAAGAGCACCGCCAAGGGCTCCTCGCCCGCGGCGAGGGTGACCGTGGGGCCGAGGTCCGGCAGGGGCAGGGGGTCGCTGGGGGCGGTCGCGCCGTCGACGAGGCCGAGGTCGGCGCGGGCGGTGAGCACCTCCTCGATCACCGCTTCCCGCCCCAGGACGCATACTTCGAGGTCCAGACGGGTCGTCGACCGCAGGCGGGCGAGCGTCTGCGCGACGGCCGCGCCGAGGGCGGCGGGCGAGCAGGCGAGCGTCAGCCGGGCCGTGTGGGCGTGGTGCAGGCGGGCGACGTCGGCGCGGGCGGCGTCCAGGCGCAGCAGCAGCGCGGGCACGTGTTCCATCAGTCGCGCGCCCGCCGGCGTGGGCGCCACCGGCCGGCGCTCGACCAGCCGCGCGCCCAGATCGGCTTCGAGGGCGGCGATGTGCTGGGAGACGGCGGACTGCGTGTAGCCGAGGGCCGACGCGGCCGCGGAGAAGGAGCGGTGGTCGAGGACCGCGACGAGGGTACGCAGCAGATGCGGATCCATTGGCATCAGTATCGCTGATACAGCGTGCAGGGATCATCGTTGGACCTGATGCCCGATGGCTCAGCAGGATGGCCGACATGAACCACGCCGCCGCACGCATCGCCCTGGTCGGGGACCGGTCCGACGCCGTCCGCTCCCACGCCCGCGTCCCCTCCCTGCTCGAAGCACTGCGTCAGCGCGACGGGCTGGACCTGGACGCCTACTGGATCCCCTCCGAGGACGCCGGCCAGGGCATGGAGGGCTTCGACGCGGTCTGGGTCCTGCCCGGCAGCCCGTACCGCAGCGAGAGCGGCGTCCTGGCGGCGATCCGCGCCGCGCGCGAGGGAGGCATTCCCTTCCTGGGAACCTGCGGCGGCTTCCAGCACGCCCTGCTGGAGTTCGCCCGCGACGTCTGCGGCCTGGACCGCGCCGGCCACGCCGAGAACGACCCGGCGACCGCCCACGAGGACGCCGTGGTCGTCCCGCTCGCCTGCTCGCTGGCCGGCCACGAAGGCGCCGTCCGCATCGCCCCCGGCTCCCTCGCCGCCCGCCTGCTCGGCGCGGACCGCACCCAGGCGCGCTACCACTGCGACTACGGGCCCAACCCCGACCACGTGGACCTCCTGCGGGCACACGGCCTGAGGTTCACCGGCGCCGACGAGTCCGGCGAGGTCCGTATCGCCGAACTGCCCGCCCACCCCTTCTTCCTGGCCACGCTCTTCCAGCCCGAACTCGACGGCGACGGCGCCCGCGCCCACCCCCTGATCGCCGGCCTCGCCTCGGCCGCGGTCGACCACGCCCGCGCCCGATGAGCCCCGCCTCGACGCCGACCTCGGCACGCACCCTGTTCCGCGCCTGGCTGCGGGCTTGCGCAGTGCCGGACGCGCAGGCCGGCAGCCCTCTGGCGCCCGCTCCGGACGCGGCGCTCGTCGCCGCGCGCGTCGGCGGCACTTCCGCCCGGCCCAACGGCCCGTCTTCCTCTGGACAGTTGCGCTGAGGCTGATCGGCGACCGCGGCCGCACGCGTACCGCCTGCTACCGCCTCGTACCGCAGGCGAATCCCGGGGGTTACGCTCGGCCGGACCGCAGCGCACTCCGGGGGGAGACCGGTATGGACACGCCCACACCGCCTGGCCGAGGAGGCCTTCTGGGCTTCGGGGGCGCGGTGGTCGCCGCCGTATGCGTCACCGTGTGGTGGGGGGTCGTCGGGCTGGCCACCGAGGACTTCGGGAGCGACTGCCTCTTCTACTTCGGCGAGAGCGGGACGCGAGCCGACCACTGCCACCGGGTCAACGACCGCGCGGAGGCATGGCTGCCCTGGCTGACGGCCTGCGCGTGGGCCGGTGCGGTGCTGAGCGTCGTCCTGCCGCGACGGCTCCCGCCGTGGCGACGTGCCGCCGCGGGCGCCGCCGTCGTCGCTCTGGCCGTCGGCGTGGCGGTCGGGACGCACGCCATAGCCGTCTCGACGCCCTGACGGAGGACGGAGCCGGGTCCGCGAGCCCTTCCACGACGAAGGCCCAGGCACGCGACCTGGGCCCTGTCTCGCAGCTGAGCTGCGACGCCGACCGCTCTCCTACTGCTCCGCCTGGGGCAGGTTGGCCTTGGCCTCCTCGTAGCCCGCGTCGCCGGCCGACTCGGCCGGGGTGTAGACCAGGTTCAGCACGCCCGTCTGGAACGTCTCGCACGACACCAGCTTCAGCGAAATCGGGGTCTCCCCCTCGTCGAACAGCCGCATGCCCTTGCGGTCGGCGATCGGGTGCACCAGGAGCTGCAGCTCGTCCAGGAGGCCGGCGGCCAGCAGTTGGCGTACGACGGAGACCGAGCCGCTCAGGCCGATGTTCCCGCCCGGCTCGTTCTTGAGGGCGGTCACGAACGCGACGAGGTCGCCCTCGAGCTGCTCGGAGTTCCGCCAGGTGAACGCGAGCTTCTGGTGCGATACGACGATCTTGCGCGCGTCGCCGAGCGTCTTGGCGAAGCCGGCGTCCTCCTCTCCGGCCGCCTCGCGCTCCGGCCACGCTCCGGCGAAGCTGTCGTAGGTCTTGCGCCCGAACAGGACGGTGTCGGCCTGCCCGAGGGACGCGCCCACGGCGGCGCCCATCTCGTCGTTGAAGTACGGGAAGTGCCACTGGTCAGGCGCCTCCACGACCCCGTCGAGCGAGATGAACAGGCCAGCGGTGATCTTCCTCATGATGTCCTCCAACAAGCGGTAGCCGGTGAGCTCTCTGTCTCTCTGTCTCTCTGTCCTGTCAGACCATGAGTGCCAGAAAAACTCATCGGCGTCACGGCCATCGATCGCGCGGGGCGGGATGGGGCCCGAGCGGCGGAGCGGTCGCAGGGGACGGCGGGGATTGTCAGTGTGAGCCGCTAGCGTCCTCATTTCGCCGCTTCGCACGCCGAACACCCGCAAGGAGTAAGCATGTCCACGCCTGCCCCCCTTGAGTTCGTCTCCGTCGACTGTCCCGTACGCGCGCCGGTGACCAAGATCGGCGGGCAGCCCGTGTGGCTGGAGGAGCCGCAGTGGCCGCTCTCGCGGAAGACCGGCGAGCCCATGCAGTTCCTGGGGCAGTTCGCGCTCGACGGGGGCCGCATCGCCTATCTGTTCATGACAGACGTGCAGGTGGAGTACGTCGACGGCACCTGGGAGCCCGACGGCGGCGAGAACGCGCTCCTGATCCAGCCGGGCGGGCGGATACCGGACTCCGTGACCGTCCGGGCGCAGGCCGAGGGCCCCACGGCGGGCGCGGACCACCTGCCGTCCATAGGCGCCCCCGGCGCCGAGGGCAGCGTCTTTCAGTTCCTCGGCGGTCCCGGTGTCGAGCCTTACTGGCTTCAGGGCGAGGAGGAGCCGGGCGAGGGCTGGCGGCTCGTGGTGCAGCTGACGGACGGGCTGCCGTTCTACGTCAACTTCGGCGACGCCGGGGTCGGTTACGCCTTCGTCTCGCCGGACGGCAAGGAGGGGCGCTTCCTCTGGCAGTGCTCATGACGGGTGCGGGCGACGGAAGCCCTCTCCGCCCCCGCGCGCGTACTGCCCCGGGGCGATGCCCACATGGCGTTTGAAGTGGCGGCTGAGGTGCGACTGGTCGTAGAAGCCGGCCGCCGTCGCCACCTCTGCGGGCTGGCGGCCGTCGAGCAGCAGCCGGCGGGCGCGGTCCACCCGGCGGGCCATCAGATACTGGTGCGGGGCGATGCCGAAGGCGCTGCTGAACGCGCGCACCAGGTGTGTGGGGTGGGCGTGGACCAGGGCGGCGGCCTCGTCCAGGGTCACTCCCTGGAGCAACCGTTCGTCGAGGAGCTCCCGCAGGGTGCGGGCCACCGCGTGGTCGGGCCGTGGCGGGCCCGTGACCAGGCGGGGCTGGAGGTGGCCGCGCAGGCGTTCGCCGATCAGGGCGAGACGGCTCTCCGCCTCCAGTTCGTCGCCCGGGCGCGCCAGAGCCTGGTGCAGCTGTCCGACGCGCCGGCGCAGGACGGGGTCGACGAGGTCGGGGCGGTCCACGGCCGCGGCGATGAAGCTCTCGTCCAGCTGGGTCAGGTCCAGGTAGAGCACCCGCTTGCGGAACCCCTGCGGGGTGGCGGGCGCGCCGTTGTGCGGGACCTGCGGCGGGAGCAGGGACACCGTGTCGTGCGGGATGGCGTGCTCGTGGCGGCCGAGTTCGTAGCGGACCGCGCCGTCGTCGACGATCAGCAGGGCCCAGGCGTCGTGGACGTGCATGGGGTACGCGTGCTCCGTGAAGTGCGCGTGGAAGACCTCCACGACACCCGCGACCTGCGGGCGCCAGGCGGTGATCTCCTGCCGAGCGGCCATGCAAAGAACGTACAAGACCGCACGGCGGGGCGGTCGGCACGCTGAAGGCATGACGACGGAGAGCACGACCGAGGGCACGACCGAGGGCACGACCGTACGCTTCGACACCAAGATCGCTGTTCTGCTGCGCGAGGACCTGGAGCCCTGGCAGCGGCTGAACGTGACCGCGTTCCTGGTCAGCGGCCTCGGATCGGCGCTCCCCGAGGTGATCGGCGAACCGTACGCGGACGCCGACGGCACCGCCTACCTGCCGATGTTCCGCCAGCCCGTCCTCGTCTTCCAGGGCCCGAAGGAGACGCTGACCACGGCACACGGCCGCGCCCTGTCCCGCTCGCTCCCCCTGTCGGTGTTCACCTCCGACCTCTTCGCCACCGGCAACGACCAGGACAACCGCGCGGCGGTCCGGTCGACGCCGAGGGCCCAGCTGGACCTGGTGGGCCTGGCGGTATACGGCCCGCGCAACGCGGTGGACAAGGTGCTCAAGGGCGCGCGGATGCATCCCTGAGGGTCGGCGGGGCGGAGCGGCGGGCGATCAGCACGACGACGGCCGGGACCTCGCCGACCAGCGCGACGGGTTCGACCGCCTCTAGCGGAGCGGGATGGGCCTTCCCCGGGTCCACAGCTCCTCGGCGTGCTCGGCGAACCGGTCGAACATGCCACGGTCGCCCAGCCTGCGCAGATGGAGCAGGGGCGAGTCGTGGCCGACGAGCGTGGCCAGGTGCGGAGTGACGAGCGCTTCGTCGTCGAAGCGGAACACCGACAGCGACACATGGTTCACAGCGTCCTCGGCGCTGCTGAACCGAGCTTCCAGACCGCCGTCCGAGACCCCGAGGCGTCCCAGGCGTTCCAGTTGCTCAAGCGTGATCCTCACGCGTGTGGAGACGCTCAGGGCGACGTCCTCGATCGCCTCGCGCTGACGGGTCACCTCTCCTTCGGGATCCCCGAGGAGAAAGCGGACGCGGCACCCTGAATCGATCTTCCGACGAAGGGTGTCCGCGAAGGCCGGCTGTTCGAGCCAGACGAAGTAGTTCGTGTATCCCGCCAGCAGAATCTGGTCCGTAGCGCCCTCGGTCAGCTCGCCCCACACGGTCGACGGACAGGCCGACCTGTACGGGTACGCCTGAATGATTTCGCGGTCGTGTCCTGACTTCACGCGCTCCTGTACAGCCTTCGGCCAGATCATCTCTTCGTCCACCTTCAGCGCCCGGCACGCGTCGACACGGTTCCTTGCATGGGGTACTAACTCGGCGTCGGCCAGCCATCGCTCCACGGTCTTCGGCGCGACTCCGACGCGTGCGGCGAGCTTGCGTGGCGTGAGCCGCGCGTCCGCTATAGCCGAACGGAGAGCGACGTTCAAGGCTTCCCCCAGCGACATTTGGGCCTTCTCGCACCGTAGCGGCACACGGTGCGACTGTCCCCGATGGGGCGGGGATACGTCCGAAAAGGGCGCGCATTCTCGCCACCATGAGCAACCCGAAGAGCACGAAGACCACGATGAACCAGCCCCTCAGCGTTCCCCTCCCCCTGGAGCCGCCACGCCCCGCCAAGGGCTGCGACGTCTGCGCCGCCCTGGCCGAGCAGCGGCAGGCGGCCAGGGACAGGGGCGACTACTCGCTGGCGACGGACGCGTCCGTCGAGATCCGCAACCACCCCCATCGCACACATCCGCATACCCGCCCTTGAGCACCGGCGACGGCGTGCCTTCGGCGGCCGCGTAGAGTGCGGGCCCACTGCCGACGGGGTGGGCCTCGAAACCGTGGGGGCGAGGGGGTCGGCGCCACGTCGTCGCAGCTCCCCGGCTCGCTTCGGGCGCGGCGGGCGCGTACGGCGTTGAACCGAAGCCGCGCGCGAACCGTACTGGTATCGGCGGCTGCGGCCTCCCGAGTCTGCTCCGCCGAGTCACCGCCGGGCTTCGCACGGAAGGAACTTCGGGTGTCGCTCAGGACGCGCTCTCATCAGCCGCCGCCGAAAAGGGACAACGCCATCACAGAGAAGGACCTGCCGCCCGACGACTCCCCGGAGCCGGAGCCCATACCCGACGCCTCCGCGGAGGACGTCGTCGAAGGCGAGAAGTCAGGCGAGAAGTCAGGCGACAAGACGGACGAGACGTCGGGCGAGAAGTCGGGCGAGAACACCGCCTCGGACGAAGCCGACGAAGCCGTGGTCGCTCACGAAACCGACGGAGCCGTGGTTTCCCACGAAGCTGAACACGACGATCCGGCGGATCGCCTCGATCCCGCCGCGCACGCCGACGAACCGGACCCCGCCGGCACCGTCCCCGACCCCGCCGCGCACGCCGACGAACCGGGCCCCGCCCGCACCGCCCCCGACCCCGCCGCGCACGCCGACGAACCCGACCCCGCCCGCATCGCCCCCGACCCCGGCTGGCGCGGGCGGCGGCCCGTTCTCGCGCGGGCCGTCGCGCACACGACCACCGGTCTCGCCGCCGTGCTCGTCTTCTTCGCCCTCCTCCTGCCCAATCACCTCACCCGCCTGACGCCCGGCGCGTTCGTGCGCATCCCCGTCGAGGCGATATTCGGCGCCGTCCTGCTGCTCGTCCTGCCGCCCAGGGCCAGGCGGGCGGCGGCTGTGCTCGCAGGCGCCGGGCTCGGGCTGCTCACCATCCTGAAGTTCCTCGACATGGGCTTCTACTCCGTGCTCAACCGGCCCTTCGACGTCATCCTCGACTGGATCCTGTTCGACGACGCCGAGGCGTTCCTCAGGGACTCCGTCGGCCCGGCCGGCGCGCTCGGCGCCGTGGTCGGGGTCGTCCTCCTGGTCGTCGCCCTGCTCGTCCTCATGGCGCTCGCCGTCGTACGCCTGAGCCGCGTCGCGGCCGAGCACAGCGCCCGAACGACCCGTGGCGCCCTGGTGCTCGGGACCGTGTGGATCACCTGCACCGCGCTCGGCCTGCAGATCGGCGGCACGCCGCTCGCCTCGGAGGTCACCGCCAGGTTCGTCGAGGCCCGTGCGGAGCAGGTGAACGCGAGCCTCAAGGACCACCAGAAGTTCGCCGAGGAGGCGTCCGTCGACGCCTTCCGCGACGTTCCACCCGACCAGCTGCTGACCGGACTGCGCGGCAAGAACGTCATGTTCGTCTTCATCGAGAGCTACGGCCGCAGCGCCATCGAGGACCCGGGCATCGCACCGGGGGTCGACAAGGTGCTCGCGGACGGCAACGAGCGGCTGCGCGCGGCCGGGTTCTCCGCCAAGAGCGGCTTCCTCGGCTCGCCGACGAGCGGCGGCGGCAGCTGGCTGGCCCACTCGACCTTCGCGTCCGGCCTGTGGATAAAGAACCAGCAGCGCTACCGCACCCTCACCTCGAGCGACCGGCTGACCCTCACCAGCGCCTTCAAGCGCACCGACGCCTGGCGGACGGTCGGCGTCATGCCCGGCGTCACCCGGTCCTGGCCGGAGGGGAAGTTCTACGGGCTCGACAACGTCTACGACTCCCGCACGCTCGGCTACCAGGGCCCCAAGTTCAGCTGGACCCCCGTCCCCGACCAGTACAGCCTGTCCGCCTTCGAGCGGCTCGAGCACGGCAAGCCGGGCCACAAGCCCCTGATGGCGGAGATCATCCTCGCCTCCAGCCACAACCCCTGGGCGCCCCTGCCCAAGATGATCGGCTGGGACGAGGTCGGCGACGGCTCGGTCTACGACGGCATCAAGGAAGAGGGCAAGGACCCCAAGGAAGTGTGGAAGGACCCCGACCAGGTGCGCACCGAGTACGGGAACGCCATCCAGTACTCGCTCAACAGCCTCGTCTCCTACGTGGAGAAGTACGGCGACGACGACACCGTCCTCGTCTTCCTCGGCGACCATCAGCCCGTGCCCACGGTCACCCAAGGCGACTTCGGCCGGGACGTTCCGATCTCGATCGTCTCCCGCGACAAGGCAGTGCTGGACCGGGTCTCCGACTGGGGCTGGGAGGCCGGTCTGAAGCCGAGCCCGAAGGCGCCGGTCTGGCGGATGGACTCCTTCCGCGACCGCTTCCTGACCGCGTACGGGCCGAAGCCCGGCGCCTCCCCGGCTCCCGCTCAGGCTCCCTAGCAGGCGACGTAAGCCGGCTCCCCCGATCGCCGCCCGGACGGTTCTCCCGTCCGGGCGGCGGCGCGTGCGGCTGGGGCAGAGGCCGATGCGCGAGGCCGATGCGCCCCGAGACCAGCAGCGGTCACGGCAGCAGTCGGACACCAGGGCAACAGCCAGTACAGCGGCCAGGGCAGCAGTTAGGGCAGCAGTTAGGGGCGGAGGCGACCGATGTCGCCTCCGCCCCTCCCCCCGCCCCGGACGCCCCGCCGGGTAGTCGGGTCAGACCGGTGAGACCCTCTCGCGCTCCGCCCTGCGCACCGCCGCCGGAGCCGTCGCGCCGTCGCTCACCCTGACGCGCCACAGCCACCTGATGTCCCGGCCGAAGGACCAGACGAGCAGCGCCAGCGCCGCCAGCACCGCCGTGTACGCCGCCGGGCTCGGCATGATCCCCGCCGAGGCCGCCAGCAGGACGATGCCCTGCATCGCGGCCACGGTCTTACGGGCCATGCTCGGCGGCAGCGGCCCGTTCAGCCACGGCAGCACCCGTGCCGCCGCGACGAAGGCGTACCGCATGGCGCCGATCAGCAGCACCCAAGGGCCCAGCGACAGCGCGACGTAGACGCTGAGCACCAGGATCAGGAACGCGTCGGCCTCCATGTCGAAGCGCGCGCCCAGCGCGGACTCCGAACCGGTGCGGCGGGCGACCTGGCCGTCGACCGCGTCGAGGACCAGCGCCACCGTCGTGAGCCCGACCAGCAGGCCGACCGGCTGCGGGCTCACGAACGCGTCCGCGACCAGCGCGGTCACCCCTCCGACGAGCGTCGTACGGGCCATGGTGACGCCGTTGGCGGGGCCGAAGGGCCTGGGCCACGTACGGCGCAGGGCACGTGTCAGCAGCGCCCAGGTCGCGGCCGTGAACGCCAGACCTGCCAGCCATCCCGCCGTTCCCAGTCCGATCGCCGTGCCGACGAGGACGAGCAGGAGTGTCTGCGCCGCCGCGCCCGCCGTCTCCGGACGCAGGAGCCTCACATCGCATATGTCGCTCAGGGCCACCGAGCACCCTCCGGCCTGTGTGAAAGAGTCGTCGAGGGCCGCGCAGCGTGTGCACGGCCTCGTGAGTAACAAACGTGGGCCGTCACCCGAGCGTTCAGCAGAGGATGTCGATGAGGCGAGATGCGCGGGCCTTCTGGCTCAAGTCCCCAGGTCAGAGCGAGGTACGGGACGTAGTCCTGCCGGAGCCCGGCGACGACGACGTCGTGGTGCGCACGCTGTTCTCCGGTGTGAGCCGCGGCACGGAGAGCCTGGTCTTCCGCGGGGGCGTGCCGCAGAGCCAGCACACCGCGATGCGGGCCCCGTTCCAGGACGGCGAGTTCCCCGGGCCGGTCAAGTACGGCTATCTCAGCGTCGGCGTCGTCGAGGAGGGGCCGCAGCGCCTGACCGGCCGTACGGTCTTCTGCCTCTACCCGCACCAGAGCCGGTACGTCGTCCCTGCGAGCGCCGTGACCCCCGTGCCGGACGCCGTCCCCGCGGAGCGGGCCGTGCTGGCCGGCGCCGTGGAGACGGCGGTGAACGCCCTGTGGGACGCGGCGCCGCTGATCGGCGACCGGATCGCCGTCGTCGGCGCGGGGATGATCGGCTGCTCCGTGGCCGCCCTCCTCGCCCGGTACCCCGGCGTCCGCGTCCAGCTCGTCGACTCCGAGCCCGCCCGCGCGGACCTCGCCAAGGCGCTCGGCGTCGACTTCGCGCTCCCCGAGGACGCTTTGGGCGACTGCGACCTCGCCGTCCACGCCAGCGCCTCCGAGGCCGGGCTCGCGCGCTCCCTGGAGCTGCTCGCGCCGGAGGGCACGGCCCTGGAGCTCAGCTGGTACGGCGACCGCCGGATCAGCCTGCCGCTGGGCGAGGCGTTCCACTCCGGCCGGCTGGTCCTGCGCGGCAGCCAGGTCGGGAGGGTGTCGCCGGCGCGGCGCTCCAGCCGTACGTACGCCGACCGGCTCGCGCTCTCGCTCGACCTGCTCGCCGACCCCGCCCTCGACGCCCTGATCACGGGCGAGTGCGCCTTCGAGGAGCTGCCGTCGGTGATGCCGAAGATCGCCTCCGGCGAGCTTCCCGGGCTCTGCCACCGGGTGCGGTACGACGCGCGGGGCGGTGCCGGGACCGTCTGAGCGACGGCTGGGACCGTCTGAGCGGCGAGGACCGAGACGCCGTCGCTGCCGATGCGGGCACCGTACTTGGCCGTCGCGGGTACCGTACTTCGCCGCCGATGCGGGCACCGTACCTCGCCGTCGCCGCCGACGCGGGCGCCGTACCTCGCCGTCGCTGCCCGCATCGTGGACGGCGACCAGGCCCCACCGGAAAACCTGGGCGGCGACCCGGCACTCGCGGGCGAGGCGGCGACGCAGCGCGGCTGAGCCCGCCTGCTCGCCGGTCCGGCCCGCCAATTGGCCGGTGCTGACCGTCAGTTGCCGGGTCCGGCCCGACTGAGCGTCCGCCCGCCCGCCCGCGCGCGTCCGACAGCCCGCCGCCGGACGGTCGAAGCAACGGCTGAATCCCTCCGAACATCGAGCGACCTGGGCCTTTGAACGCGCAGTACGCTCCGGCCGTACTGATGGGCAGCGGCCGCCAACGGCCGACTGCGTCGGACCGGGAGGTCACAGCCGTTGTTCAGCGTCACCGTCCGCCAGCACCTCATGATCGCTCACAGCTTCCGCGGAGAGGTCTTCGGACCCGCGCAGAGCCTGCACGGAGCGACGTTCCTCGTGGACGCCACCTTCCGCCGTCCCGAGCTCGACGACGACAACATCGTCGTGGACATCGGACTGGCCACCACTGAGCTGGGCGCAGTGGTCGGCGAGTTCAACTACCGCAATCTGGACGACGAGTCCGAATTCGCCGGGGTCAACACCTCGACCGAGTTCCTCGCCAAGGTCATCGCCGACCGTCTGGCCGACAAGGTGCACGCCGGGGCGCTGGGCGAGGGCGCGCGCGGCCTGGCCGGGATCACGGTCACGCTGCACGAGTCCCATATCGCGTGGGCGAGTTACGAGCGAACCCTATGAGCCGCCCAGGCGCGTCCCCGTCCACGTCCGCTTCCGCTTCCGCGTCCGCGCGTACGACCGGCGCCCCGGCCGCCAAGGCCGAGGGGCCTGCGGCCGTGGGCGCCGTGCCCGCGGGCGTCCGGTCCGTGCGCGTGGTGATGCCCGGCGGCGTCGACGATCCGGCCGCGCCGAGCGGCGGCAACAACTACGACCGCAGAGTCTGCCGGGACCTGCCCCAGGTCGGCTGGCAGGTCCGCGAGAACACCGTCGCGGGCGACTGGCCGCAGCCCGGGCCCGAGGCCCGCGCGGCACTGGCCGCCATACTCGACGACACCGCGGACGGCGGCATCGTCCTCCTCGACGGACTCGTCGCCTGCGGCGTCCCCGAGGTGATCGTGCCCGAGGCCGAACGGCTGCGGCTGGCCGTGCTGGTGCACCTTCCGCTGGCCGACGAGACGGGGCTCGCCCCCGACCGGGCGGCGGCTCTGGACCTCGCCGAGCGCAGCACGCTGCAAGCCGTCGCCGCGGTCGTGGCGACCAGCGAGTGGGCAGCGGGCCGGCTCGTGGAGCACCACGGGCTCGCCCCCTCCCGGGTCCATGTCGCCGCCCCCGGCGCCGACATCGCGCCCCTGGCGCCGGGCACGGCGAACGCCGCCTCCTCCGACGCGCCGCGCCTGCTGTGCGTCGCCTCGGTCACCCCGCGCAAGGGCCAGCACCAGCTGGTCCAGGCGCTGTCGACGGTCGCCCATCTGCCGTGGACCTGCGTCTGCGTCGGCGGACTGGACCAGGACCCCGACTACGTCGCCGGGCTCCGGGAGCTGATCGGCGCGTACGGGCTCGACGACCGGGTGCACCTGGTGGGGCCGCGGACCGGCGCCGCGTTGAACGCGAGCTACGCCGGCGCCGACCTGCTGGTCCTCGCCTCGCACGCCGAGACGTACGGCATGGCCGTCACCGAGGCGCTCGCGCGCGGCGTCCCCGTCCTGGCGACGGCCGTCGGCGGAGTGCCGGAGGCCGTCGGGCGCGGGCCCGACGGCAGCGTGCCGGGCCTGCTCGTGCCGCCGGACGACCCGGCGGCGCTCGCGGCGGCGCTGCGCCGCTGGCTGAGCGAGCCCGGCGAGCGGCACCGCTCGAAGGTGATCGCGCGTCGGCGGCGCACCGCGCTCGCCGGCTGGGAGGCGACCTCGCGGAGCCTGGCCAGGGCTCTGGAACAACTGCGACAGGAAACTCGGGAGGCAGCGTGAGCGGGACCGTGAGTGAGACCGAACGACCTCGTTACGCCCCGGAGTGGCTGGCGCTGCGGGAGAGCGCCGACGCGGCGGCCCGGGCGCCCCAACTCCTGGACGCGCTGCGGGAGCACGCGGCGGGGGCGGCGGACGGCGCGCGAGCGAAGGCGGCGGACGGCACCCGAGCGTCGGCGGCGGGCGGCACCCGAGCGTCGGGCTCGGGTGAGGGCTACGACTTGGCGGGCCCGGGTGAGCGCTCCGAATCGTCCGGCCCCAGTGAGGGCTTCGGCTCGGCGGGCCCAGGTGAGGGCTCCGACTCGGCGGGCTCGGGTGCGCACTCCGCATCGGCGCAGTGGGTCGTCCGCGACCTCGGCTGCGGCACCGGCTCCATGGGGCGCTGGCTCGCACCCCGGCTGCCCGGGGCCCAGCACTGGATCCTGCACGACCACGACCCGGCCCTGCTGACGCTGGCCGCCGCCCAACTGCCCCGTACCGCCGCCGACGGCAGCCCCGTCACGGTCGCGACGGAGACGGGCGACGTCGCCCGCCTGGACGCGGAGCGGCTGACCGGCACCTCGCTGGTGACCGCGTCCGCGCTGCTCGACCTGCTCACCTACGACGAGCTGGACGCGCTCGCGGCGGCCTGTGCCGGCGCCGGGTGCCCGGCGCTGCTCGCGCTCTCCGTCGTCGGACGGGTCGAGCTGACCCCGGCCGACCCGCTGGACGCCGAGATCGCCGAGGCGTTCAACGACCACCAGCGCCGCGTCGAGCACGGCCGCCGACTGCTCGGCCCCGACGCCGTCGATGCGGCGTCCGAGGTCTTCGCGCGCCACGGCATGACCGTGCGGGTGGCGGCCGCTCCCTGGCGGCTGGGCCCGGCGGAGTCCGCGCTGACGGCGGAGTGGCTGCGGGGCTGGGTCGCCGCCGCGTGCGAGCAGCGGCCGGAGCTCGCGGCGCGTGCCGATAGGTATCTGCAGAGCCGCCTGGCGGCCTGTGCGGCGGGCGAGTTGCGGGCGGCGGTGCACCACAGCGATGTGCTGGCCCTGCCTGGGCCGACGGGCGGCGCCTCGTGATCGTGCAGGCGGTCCGGGCGCGGCTCGGCATGCTCGTCGGAGCGGCCATCCTCACGGCGATGCTGTGGTGGCACGGCGCCGGCGCGTTCCTGGACGGCCTGCGCGGGATCGACGTCCCGACCCTGCTGGGCGCGCTCGGCATCGGCCTGCTCACCACGGTGTTCAGCGCGTGGCGCTGGCGCGTGGTGGCCCGCGCCCTGAGCATCCGGCTGCCGCTGGGGCGGGCCGTCGCGGACTACTACCGCGCGCTGTTCCTGAACGCGGCGCTGCCCGGCGGCGTCCTCGGCGATGTGCACCGCGCCGTACGGCACGGGCAGAGCGCCGGCGACGTCGGCCGGGGCGTCCGCGCGGTCGTCCTGGAACGGGTGGCTGGCCAGGCGGTCCTGATCGCCGTCGGCGTGGCGCTGCTGATCGCGCAGCCCTCGCCGGTCCTGGCGGAGGCGGGCCAGTTCGCCGGCGCTCTCGCCACGGCGCCGGGCACCGCACTCGCGCTGGCGGTGGTGTGCGCGCTGGCGACCGCGGTCGCCGTCCGCCGCCGCCCTCGCGGCAAGGCGGAGGCGCGGGAGCGGGCGGAGGCTCAGGAGCGAGGCCAGGCTCAGGCGGAGGCGCAGGAGCAGTCCCAGGCCCCCGCCACGGCCCCGGCTGCGGACTCGCGGTGGCGGCGCGCGGTCCGCTCCACCCTGGCCGAGGCACGCCTCGGCCTGTTCGCGCGCCAGAGCTGGCCCGGCGTGCTGATCTCGTCCGTCGCGGTGCTGGCGGGCCATCTCGGCATGTTCCTGCTCGCCGCCAGGGCCGCGGGATCGACGGCCCCGGCGGCGGAGTTGCTGCCGATCATGGTGCTGGCGCTGCTCGCCATGGCGCTGCCGCTGAACGTCGGCGGCTGGGGGCCCAGGGAGGGCGTCACCGCCTGGGCCTTCGGCGCCGCGGGCCTGGGCGCGGCCCAGGGGCTGACCGTCGCCGTCGTCTACGGGCTACTCGCCTTCGCCGCGAGCCTCCCCGGCATCGGCGTCCTCGTCGTCCAGTGGATCGCCCGCATGCGCGGCCCGCAGGTCGAGCTCGAAGAGGGCGTCCTCGCCGAGGGCGGCGCGCCGGGTCGGCGGACGGAGCGCGTCGCGCATCACGTCCGGTCCGTCGAAGCGCAGTCCGGGGACGCCGTCGCCGAGCAGGACCGGGGCCACCGTGACGTAGAGCCGGTGCAGCGCACGCTCGTGCAGGAAGCGGGACACGGTGACGCCGCCGCCCTCCACGAGCACGCGGCCGAGTCCGCGCCGCGCGAGCTCGTGCACCAGGCGGCGGGGGGCGAACGCGGCGCGGTCGGGCAGCACCAGCATGTCGACTCGGCCGCCCTTCAGGCCGGAGACCTCGTCCTCGCCGGCGCCGCCGCCCAGAGCGGCTCGCCCGCGCTCGCTGTCGGCGCCCACCACCCACAGGGTGTCGGCCGCGCCGTCGTCGAACAGCCGGCGGCGCAGCGGCACCCGGCCGTGCGGGTCGACGACCACGCGTACGGGGTGGTTCCCGGCGCAGGCGCGGACCGTCAGCTGGGGATCGTCGGCGACGACGGTGCCCGCCCCGACGACCACCGCGTCGCAGAGGGCGCGCAGCCGGTGCAGATGGTCGCGGTCCTCCTCGCCGGTGACGTAGTCGGCGTCGCCGGTGCGGGTCGCGATGAAGCCGTCCAGGCTCTGCCCCAGCTGAGCGACCGTGAAGCGAGGGCCGGCCAGGCACAGCGACAGATAGCGGTCGGCGAGGACGTCCGCCTCGGGCGAGGCGTTCCGCCACCGGCGCCGGCCGTCCGCGCCCGCGAGCAGCCCGGCGGCGTCGGCGTCCGCCTCGGAGCGGATGCCGAGCAGCAGCTCCCAGGCGCCCGCCGCGTCGAGCCGGCCGGCGGCGCCCGCCGCCAGGCCGGTCACTGCGCGCTCCTCGAGAAGCCCTCGGCGGCCGGGGAGTTCGCGGGAGCCGACGAGTCCGCCGGCGCCGGGGACTTCACCGGCTCCGGGGACTTCTCCGGCTCGGGGGACTTCTCCGGCGCCAGGAGCGCGAAGTACTCGGCGAAGGAGTCGACGAGGCCGGCCAGCAATTCCTTGCCCTTCTCGGCGGACGCCATCGAGGGGCAGCCGACCACGCCGGATTCCGTGTAGGGCCGCAGACCGAGAGTGAGCAGATGCTCCCGGTCGTCGGCGAGAAAGTCAGATGTCTCATAACCGGGACGGACGAGTTCTGGATGGTCATGCAACAGGATGGACGTCTCCACTTCACCGGCGTGCATATCGCTCGCCGACGGCGTCTGCACACCGGCCCTCTCACGCGCCGCGCCCCAGTCGGCCGAGCCGGGGAAAAGCGCCATGCGCGTACCGGTTCCGGCGGATTCCTGAACCACGTTGCGCAGCACGTAGTTTCCACCGTGCCCATTGACGAGAACCAGGCTGTGAATACCGGACCGCCGAAGCGACTCGGCAATGTCCCGGATGACGGCATAAAGGGTCGCGGCGGAAATGCTGACGGTGCCGGGCCAGGCGGCGTGCTCGTGCGAGCACGAGACCGTTATCGGCGGGAGGCAGTGCACCGGGTAGGCGGCGGCGACCTCTCTGGCGATGGCGCAGGCTATGACCGTATCGGTCATCAGGGGCAGAAACGGCCCATGCTGCTCGAAGCTGCCGATGGGAAGAACGGCGACGCCGGCCGCGCCGGCCTTCACGTCCTCCGTCGTCGTCTCCAGCGGCAACAGGCCCAAAGCAGGCAGCCGCACGTACGGGCCACTCATGTTCCCGACCCTTTCATTCTTCGTCATACGACATGTCGGCCGCCCCGGCGGCCCGAATACGAAAGCATGTGAACGGACGTTTCCGTACACAGTCGCAAGTACAGACCGCACAACCACGGCATACCTATTGACCGAACGCGATTGGCCAATAGGCTTGTTGACACCCTCTCGCTCATTTGGATGCCCTCACCAGAGGTTACCCGATAGGATCTGGCCATGATAGATACGGATCACGTACGTTCCGACAGCACTCGCACAACGGACGTCGAGCGCGTGGCAACCGTCCGCCTGTCGACCGAGCATGGCGAGTTCCTCGCCGTCGGCTACCTGGACCGCAGCCGAGGCGATGAGCAAATAGCTTTGGTATACGGGGATATCGAGGGCGACGGAGCGCTTACCCGAGTGCATTCCGAGTGCCTGACCGGAGATATCTTCGGGTCCCGGCACTGCGAGTGCGGGGACCAGCTGTCCGCCGCGCTGGGCGCGATCGTGAGCGAGGGCCGCGGCGTCCTGATCTACCTCCAGGGCCACGAGGGCCGCGGGATCGGCCTGTTGGCGAAGCTCCAGGCCATGCAGCTCCAGGCGGAGGGCATGGACACCGTCGAGGCGAACCTCGCGCTCGGACTCCCGGCGGACGCACGGGACTTCAGGGTCGCGGCGGAGATGCTGCACGACCTCGGCGTACGGTCCGTACGGCTGATGTCGAACAACCCGCGCAAGATCGAGGCACTGCTCCAGCACGGCATCGAGATCTCGGAGCAGGTCCCGCTGCTGACGGCGCCGCGCGAGGAGAACCTCTTCTACCTCCAGACCAAGCGGGAGCGGTTCGGCCACCTCCTGCCCCACCTGGACCGCACGCCGGAGCCGTCCTGAAGGGCGGCCGGACGCATGGGCCGCGGCGGCGAGGATCGCCTCGGCGGGCGAGGCGCTAGCCTGCGGAACGATCTTCCCAGGTCTCCGTCAGCGGTCGGAGCCCCTGGGCGCCTCGCCCTCCACGCAAGGATTCGCCCGTGCGCACCCAGGCATCTCCTGAAGTCGTCTGAAGTCGTCGAGCAGTGGTGGAGCGCCAGGCCGGCGCGGGCCGCCCTCGAGGTCAGGGGCGCCGTCCGCGCCGGCGACCTGTTCGCGGAGCGGCTCGGCGCCGGCGATCGTCCGGGAGGCGTGCTTCACGCTCGACCTGCCGCCGCACGAGTTCGACCTGTAGACATACGGCCCGTAGGCGCCGGGCGGGCGGGCGCGCACACCGCTACATGGGCGTGGCCGCGTGCAGGATGAGGAAGAGGGTGACGGCGGAGTTCGCCGAGGACAGCGCCGAGACGGCGGCGCCCACCGCCGCTCCCCAGGCCGCCAGCCCCACCGCGGTGAAGACGGACGGCCACAGCCGGGCGACGGGCGCCGGCTCGAGCAGGGCGGCCACCCGGCGCGGCACCGGCCCGGCCGCCGCGAAGCCCGCGAAGCCGGTGAACCCGCCGAAGCCCGCGAACCCGCCGAACCCAGCCAGCGTCGTGACGGGCGGCGGCGCGCCGCGCGAGACCAGCGCCGCCTTGCCGATCGCCCGCGCCACGACCCGCCGGCTGCCGACCGTCGCGGCGGCGTCCTCGTCGGCCCAGCGCTCGGCGGTGTACGTCACGGCGGTACGCAGCGGCCGCAGGAACGGGTTGGCGCGCGCCGCGAGCTGCACCGCCAGCAGGAACCGGTGGTGGCGCCCGCCGAGATGGGCCCGCTCGTGCGCGAACAGGGCGCGCCGCTCGCCGGAGTTCAGCCCGGCCAGCATCCCCGTCGTCACGACGATCCGGCCACGGCCCCGGCCGGGCAGCGCGTACGCGTACGGCGCCGTGTCCGGCAGCACCGCCACCGACGTGGCCGGCAGTCCCGCCAGCGCCTGCCCGGCGCGGCGGCGTACCCGGCGGCGCCGCCACGAGGCCCGCGCGCAGGACGCGAGCACGGCGATCAGCGCGGGGATGGCGACCTTGCCCGCCACCTCGTCGTACGGCACCGCCTCGCGCACCTCCGGGTCCGACCAGCCGTCCGGCAGCGGATTGCCGGGCAGTTGGGCGGTACCGACGACCATCAGCAGGGCCAGGCACAGGGTGCTGCACACCGCGAGCACGGCGGCGACGGCGGTCAGCAGCCAGGTGGCGGCGCGCGGGTGCAGATGCTGTTCGGCCAGGCGCGCGATCGGCCAGGCGCTGAAGGGCAGGACGAGCGGCAGGAAGACGAAGACTCCCATGCGGTCAGTCTTCCCCTTCGTCGCCCGTCCGGGCCAGCAGGTCGCGCAGCAGCTGCTCGTCGCCCGCGGGGAGGGCGGTGACGAAGCTGGCGAGGACGGCGCCGCGGTCGGCCTCCGCGTCCAGCATCCGGCGCATCCGCAGAGCGGCGAGACCGGCCTCGTCGGCGGTCGGCGTCCACGCGAAGGACCGGCCGGCCCGCTCGCGGGCGACGGCGCCCTTGGCGTGCAGCCGGGTCAGGATGGTGATCACGGTGGTGTAGGCGAGGCCGCCGCCGAGTCGTTCCTGCACCCAGGCCGCGTTCACCGGGCCCGCCGCCTGGCGCAGCGCGGCCAGCACCTGGGCCTCCAGCTCTCCCTGACCGCGTCGGCGGGGGTGCCGGGCGGAGCCGCTCGTGTTCCGGTCCGTCATCTCGTTTCCCTCCCGCCTCACAGCCCCCGCTGTTCACCGTGGGGCCGTTCATCGTACTGAGTGGGCAGGCCAAGGCCGCCCGCACGATTCTACAGTGCTGTAGATTTTGTGGGCGTCACCGAGAACCGGGCCGACGGGCCCGGCGGTTGATCGAGGGAAGGGATGACGACATGGGTGTGAGCCTCGCCAAGGGCGGCAACGTCTCGCTCAGCAAGGAGGCCCCGGGCCTGACCGCCGTCGTGGTCGGCCTGGGCTGGGACGTCCGTACGACCACCGGCGCCGACTACGACCTCGACGCCAGCGCCCTGCTGCTCAACGAAGCCGGGAAGGTCGCATCGGACCAGCACTTCGTCTTCTACAACAACCTCACCAGCCCGGACGGCTCCGTCGAGCACACCGGCGACAACCTCACCGGCGAGGGCGAGGGCGACGACGAGACGATCAAGGTGAACCTGGCCGCCGTGCCGGCCGACGTCCTGAAGATCGTCTTCCCGGTCTCCATCCACGACGCCGAGAGCCGCGGCCACAGCTTCGGCCAGGTGCGCAACGCGTTCATCCGCGTGGTCAACCAGGCGGGCGGCGCCGAACTGGCCCGCTACGACCTGTCGGAGGACGCCGCCACCGAGACCGCGATGGTCTTCGGCGAGCTCTACCGGCACGGCGCGGAGTGGAAGTTCCGCGCGGTCGGCCAGGGCTACGCGAGCGGACTCTCCGGCATCGCGACCGACTTCGGCGTCAACGTCTGACCGACGGCGAGGCGACGCGCCCGGCGCCGTGCTCGTAGCACCGCACCGGGCGCCCACCGCACACCCACGCACACCCGACGAACGAAGAGGCAGCACACCATGTCCGTGAACCTGTCCAAGGGCCAGCAGATCAGCCTCAGCAAGTCCGACGGCGGCGCGCTCAGCGTCGTCCGCATGGGACTGGGCTGGAAGTCGGCGCCCCGCAAGGGGTTCCTGGCCCGGATGACGGCCCGCGAGATCGACCTGGACGCCTCCGCGGTGCTCTTCGCCGACAAGCAGGCGGTCGACGTCGTCTTCTTCCAGCACCTGGTGAGCGACGACGGCTCGGTCCGCCACACCGGCGACAACCGCGTCGGCGGCGCGGGCCAGGGCGGCGACGACGAGTCGATCGTCGTGGACCTCCAGCGTCTGCCCGTCCACATCGACCAGATCGTCTTCACGGTGAACTCGTTCACCGGCCAGACCTTCGAGGAGGTCGACAACGCCTTCTGCCGCCTCCTGGACGAGACGACGGGCCAGGAGCTGGCCCGCTACACCCTCACGGGCGGAGGCCGCCACACCGCGCAGATCATGGCCAAGGTGTACCGAGGCGGCGGCGGTTGGCAGATGGCGGCGATCGGCAGCCCCGCACAGGGCCGTACCTTCCAGGACCTGATGCCGGCCATCACCGCGCATCTGTGATCACCGCACGACGGCCGGGCGGGGGCGACGGATCTCGTCTGCCCCCGCCCGGGCGGCCGTGACGGCGGCACGGGGGCCGGGGTACGACGTGGACGCGGGCTGCTGAATGCGTATGCGTCGGCGTGCCATGAACCCTGGCCGAACCTCGTCCTAGTCAGCCCTGGCCAGCCGCCGCTCTGCGATGCACGAGGCCGATCGAGAGGGGCCGCAGCGATGCAGTGGAAGATCCACGGCGAACGTCCGATCTACGAGAACAGCTGGGTCAACCTGTGGCTCACCGACGTGGAGACACCGGACGGGAACCGCTGGGAGCACCACGTAGTGAAGCTCCGGCACCTGGCCGTCGCTGCCGTGCTCAACGAGCGGCGCGAGGTGCTGATGATGTGGCGGCACCGCTTCATCACGAACGCCTGGGCGTGGGAGCTGCCCATGGGCCTGGTCGAGGAGGGCGAGACTCCGGCCGACGCGGCAGCCCGTGAAGTGCTGGAGGAGACCGGCTGGCGGCCCGGTCCCATCAAGCCGCTGATCTACGCCGAGCCGGCCAACGGCATCACCGACTCCCAGCACCACGTCTTCCGGGCCGACGGCGCGACGTACGAAGGACCGCCGACCGAGAAGAACGAGTCGGACCGGATCGAGTGGATCCCGCTGCGCGACGTGCGGAGCATGATCGACCGGCGCGAGATCGTGAGCAGTGGCTCCCTTGTCGGCCTGCTCTACGTGCTCATGGACGAGGCGATCCGCTGACCTGACGGTCGGCCCCATGGATGTATGGCACGCCTGGTCCCATCGGGCTGGATGGGTCCCCGACCGGTGAGGCGCCTCGCCTAGATCAAAGACGGCAAGGTTCCGGGCGACCAGTGGCCGAGCCAGAATGCGGCCGCGGAGGGGTGTTCCTGCCCCTCCGTAGAGCCGTCGTGCAGCAGGTACTCGGTAGGAGCGATATAGCCCTCTCCGGGCGCGAGGCGGATGCGGTAGACCCGGATCGGGTGTCCGGAGGCCACGTGTTTTCGGTAGTCCTCGGTGGAGGGGTAGCGGTACATGTAGTCCTCGGGGTGTACGGCCCGGCACACAGCCTGTGCGTCGAGCGTGCCGACGACGAGGTACCGGGTGCCCGGTCCGAGGTTCAGGGCGAGGCGGCGCCGGCCACGGGGTTTCTGCCCGTAGATCAGCTTGTCCCAGTTGTCGAGGTGCAGGCCGATCAGACGGCCGTCCTGGTAGTTCTCCGTCGTCGTGATCATGTTGGGCTTGGAGAGAGCCTGTCCGAGGTACTGCGCGTCGTTGCCCAGCGGCCTCGCCAGGCGCTCCGGATCCTCCTCCCTCAGAGCGGGCGGGCGGACGATCTCCACGAGCGTGGTGGCCGGTCCGAGCCTGGGCGGCCAGCGAGAGACTGTCTGCCTCCGCGAGTGGCTGCCACAGTCCGGACGGGACCACGGAGCCCACCTCGTACGCCGGATCCTCCTTCGTCGTACGAACGGTGGCGGTCTCGCACCGCTGGCGCAGGGCGTCCAGGTCGTTGAACGCTATGTGCAGGGGCACGTGGTCCTCCTGGTCAGTCGTCTCCGACGGCGATGCCGAGTTCGTTCACGAGGGCCTGGGCAAGGTCCGTCTGCTGACCTTGATCGATGCGGACTCTGGCCAGGTTGGCGACGCCGCGGATCTGTGAGAGGTCGTTGCCGCGGAGGTCGGTGTCCCGGTACCGTCCGCCGACGAACTCGGTCAGCTTGAGTCCGCAGTCGGAGAACACGGCGTCGGACAGGTCGCAGTCGGTGAACGTGGCCTCGGTGAAGGCACAGCCGGCGAGGGCAACGGGGCCGGTAGCGCGCACCTTCTCGAAGGTGGCGTAGTCGAAACGGCATTTCTCGAACAGCACGTCGTCCAGGACCACGCCGTCCAGCGCGGCGCCCATCAGCTTGCAGTCGCGGAAGTGGACCCGGGACAGCTTGCTCTCACTCCAGCGGACCGAGCCCAGATCACTGCTGATGATCTCGACGCCGTGGAGGTTCAGCGCCTCGAACTCGACTTGCTTCGCGCGGACGCCGGTGACCCTGCCCGTGATGAGCCGGATGCCGGTGAGTGTGAGCGAGCGAAGGTCGACGTCCCCGTATGTGAAGTCCTGCACGGTGCCCCGGGGGCTGTCCAGTGTCGCAACCGCGGACAGGTACAGGCCGGGCTCTTCGAGGTCGGGGGTGGTCACGGCGATGTGGCCGAAGGTGCGGCTGGCCATGATGCTCCTTGAACGTGGTGCCGGGGCGGCCCGGTGTCGCCGGCAGGACCGCCCCGTCCGGGCTACTTGTTCTTCCAGTTGTCCCAAGTGGGACGGTTGTCGAAAACCGGTGTGGGGTTGTCCCAGGTCGGCTGGTTGTCGAACGTGCCGACAAGGAGCTGAGGGCGCCTGGCCGCCGCGGCGGGGCGGCTGCCCGAGTGGGCGTTGGTCCAAGCGTTCTCCCCGCGGGCGAGGGCCGTGGCGCCCGCCGCCTCAAGGAGGGACGTGAATCCCTGGGCCGAGTCCATCACGAGCGCGGTGGCGTCAGGGGCGATGTTCACGGACATGTCGCGTAACTCCTTCGAGCAGGGCGATCTTGGCGGTGGTGCAGTACCGGGTCCTGGTGCCGTCGAACCGGCCTTCGTGCTCGAAGTACCGGTTGGCCGCATGGGCGCCTCCGCAGAACGCGAAGGTGGGGCACGTGGCGCGGCAGGCGTCCACGCCGTTCCAGAACTCGGTGATCCAGGGGGTGCGATCCTCGGCCTCGGCGACGAGGACGTCTAGGCCGGTGTGGAGCACTTTGCCGGTGGTGAAGTCGCCGAACCGGCTGTCCGTGAACCCGGCCAACTCCGGGGACAGCATGACCACGCCGCCGTCGTAGGCGACGGTGGGCAGTGGGTCCCAAGGAGCCGAGGTCGGCGTCGGGGCGGTGGCATGGCTGCCGAGGACAGCCCCGGCGAAGTTGAGCACGCGTTGCATCTCGCGCAGCCGGATGACGGGGTTCGCCCGCCAGGCATCCGCGAGGGCAGTCCAGAATCCCGCTGCCCGTGCGGGGTCGGCGTCCTTGGCGCCCAGGTTGACGCCTTCCTCCTCTTCGACGTTGACGCCGAGGGTGGTTACGCCCAGGTCGGCGAAGAAGTCATAGAAGCGGCCTGCCCTGTCCGGGTCCGGGTTGGAGACGACCGCGATGGCGGAGAACGGCATCCGGTGGTGGTGCAAGCGGTCTATGCCCCGCATGATGCCGCGGAATCCGGGGCGGCCGGCGAGGGTGACGCGGTGGGTGTTCATGTCCTCGGGGCCGTCGATGCTGACGCCCACATGGACCTGATGCTCCAGGAGGAACTCGCACCACGCGTCATCGACCAAGGCGGCGTTGGTCTGCACGGAGTGCTTCAAGCCCGTGAACGGGGCCATGAGAGCGGCGAGGTGTTCACGCCCGGCCGCGAGCGGCTCCCCGCCGTGCCACACGACCTCGAACTCCGGGTTTGCCGTGGCCCATTCGTTGACAGGCCTGGCAACCGCCTTGGCGACCTCCACCGGCATGAGGTGCTTCATCTTGCGGAACGGCAGGTAGCAGTACGTGCAGTCCATAGGCAGGCACTGGGTGGTCGGCTGCATGATCACCGAACCGGGGATGCGGGCAAGCCGGGTAGGCATCGTGTCTCCTCTCAGTGCTGGGCGTCAGGCGGGGGCGATGTTGTCGGCTGCCGTGGTCCACTCGACTCCGCCAGGCGGGCGGATGTGCGCGATGCGGACCGTGCCGTGGCTGTGCAGCTCGTGGGTGACGGCGACCAGTTCGCCCTCCATCCGGGTGGCGATGTCGCGGACCCGCTGATGCAGCAAGGGGTGCTGTTCGTAGCCAGCGCGATCGGCGGGGTTCACGTCTGCGTCTCCTCCGGCTGGGAAAGGTCGGCACGACGCATGAACTTCTCCCATCCGCCCGCAGCTCGTATCCGCAGGGCCTGGCTGGGGGAACCGGGCAGCGGCTCGGGTGCGGTGTGCTTGCGTCCGCTCGCACCAGGGGCGCGGCGGGGAAGGGAGGGGGCGCTCATGGCTGTTCTCCACTCAGCTTTGGGTGCAGCGAGCCGCAGGTACGCCAGGCAACAGCCCGACGGCCCGCTGCGAGGGGGAGACACTGCCCGAAGGTGTCCTGCTCCGGGGTGCGTTGACCACCTTGGCGGCCCCGGAATCTCGAAGCCACTGCCGCGTCCTATAGGGCCGTCCTATATTCCGGGGATGGAGCCGGAGCTGAATGTGTGGGCACACCCTGAGCTGCGGGCAGCCGTGGCCGCGGAGGACTGGCCCGCGCTGTTGAAGGCGTGGCGAAAGCTGACGCGCAGCAGCCAGAGCAGGCTCGGCGCCCTCGTGGGTCTGGCGCAGTCGGACGTCTCCGCGATCGAGAACCGGCGGCGCGAGGTGACGTCCGTCGAGGTACGGCAGCGGATCGTTCACGGCCTCGGCGTCCCTCTCGAACTGCTGGACGCCCGGCACGAGGAGCTCCCCTTACCCTCCCTCGTGCTGCCCGGTGTGGTGTCGGAGACGGACGCGGAGCGGCTGATCGCCGTGAAGAAGGGCGGCCTGCGCTTGGACGCCGCCTCTCTGGACGCGATGGACGCCTTGCTGGCCGCGCATCGCCGGGCGGAGGACACCGTGGGCTCACGCACCGTCGCTCCGCTCGTGACTGCTCAGTTCGAGGAGGTGGCCGCCCTCTACGGCCAGGCCCGCGGGCCGCTGGCAGACCGTGTGGTCAAGCTGCTGGCCGAGTACGCGCAGTTTCTCGCCTGGATGGCGCAGGACCAGGGCGCCGCCCCCGTGGCGCTGGGATGGTTCGACCGGTCCTATGACTGGGCGCTGGAGTCCGGGTACGGCGACATGGCCGCCACCACCATGAGCATGAAGGCGCACCTGGCGTGGTCTCAGGGCCGGGGGCGGCGCTGTGTCCGGCTCGGCGAGGCGGCGGCGTCGACGGCGGGCGCGAGCGAGGCGACGAGGGCCATGGCGGTCCAGATGACCGGGCGCGGGCACGCGCTCGAAGGGGATGCCGACGGCGCGCACCGCAGGCTGGACGAGGCGCAGGAGATCATCGCAGCCGCGTCGGACGCGCCGCCCTGGCTGTACTTCTACGGCGAGCGGTGGTTCGCCGCGCAGCGCGGTATGGCCGACCTGCACCTCCAGGAATGGTCGAGCGCGGCCGAGAGCCTGGTGACAGGACTGGCCGGCTTCGCTCCGTCCTTCCGCAGGGACCGTGCCTGGTACGGGTCCTGCCTGGCCCACGCGTACGCCGGCGCCGGGGAGGCGGAGGCCGCTCTGGAGACCTCCCTGGGCGTGATCGCCGACGCCTCCGAGATCGGCCGCCCGCACGCGTGGGAGGAACTGCACAGGGTGGCGGGGGTGCTGTTGCGCCGCAGGGCTCCCGAGGGCCGGGCGCTGGTCGATGCCCTGGCAGCGCTGGACTGATCCCGGCCTGCGACGCCCCGCACTTGGGCCCACGCCGCGCAGGTCGCCCGCTGGGCCGAGGCATCGACAGCCGTCGACCGTCATCGACAACCGCCGACATAGACAAATGTCGATCCTGAGGGACAATGGGCGCATGGCGAACACCAAGGCGCTGGAACTGCTGGAACCTCAGGCCACGGCCGCGCCGTGCTGTCCGCCGTTGGCCGAGCGGCCGATGACGTCCGGGGAGGCCGAGCGGGCCGCCGTGATGTTCAAGGCGCTCGGCGACCCCGTGCGGCTGCGGCTGTTCTCGCTGATCGCATCGCACGACGGCGGCGAGGCCTGCGTGTGCGACATCTCCGACGTCGGCGTATCGCAGCCGACCGTGTCCCACCATCTGAAGAAGCTCAAGGACGCCGGCCTGCTGACCTCCGAGCGGCGCGGGACCTGGGTGTACTACCGGGTCGAGCCCGCCGTCATGGCGGCCATGGGACAGATGCTCGGCACGTGGCGCTGACGGGATCCCGGTCCCCGCTGAAGGAGGAAACCATGCCCGCCGCCCCCGTCGCGTCCGTGCTGTTCGTCTGCGTGCACAACGCCGGGCGCTCGCAGATGGCCGCCGGATTTCTCGCCCGCCTGGCGGGCGACCGCGTCGAGGTCCGCTCGGCCGGGTCGCTCCCCGCCGGCCAGGTCAACCCGGCCGCCGTGGCGGCGATGAAGGAGGTCGGCGTCGACATCTCCGCGCAGCGGCCCAAGGTGCTGACCGCCGAGGCCGTCCAGGCGTCCGACTATGTGATCACCATGGGCTGCGGCGACGCCTGCCCGGTGTTCCCCGGCAAGAAGTACCTGGACTGGGCGCTCGAGGACCCCGCCGGCCAGGGCGTCGAGGCCGTACGCCCCATCCGCGACAGCATCAGGAGCCTCGTCGAGGCCCTGATCGCGGAGATCGACGCGGGCGGGCCCGGGGCCGGCCGCCGTCCATGACCGTCCGCGCGCCGGGGGCCCGTCGGCGGGCATACGGTGGAGATACGCCTGGCCCACCGAGGCGCCGGACCGTCGCGGCGCGAAGCCCCCGGCCTCCGGGAGCCCGCGAGTGGACCACGCGCGTGGAGCACGCAGGTGCGACGTCCCGGGCCCCACGCCCGGTGCCGCGCCGCCGTGCCGCGACAAGGAGGCCCGCAAGGAGGTCCCGCATGGAACCCGAGCGGCAGCTGCCCTCGGCCGGCCACGCCGAGGTACACGTCGTCGCGGCTACGCCCGAGGTCGCCCGCCGGATCGCGGAGGTGCTGCGGCGCTCCTTCTCCTCCACCGAGCAGCGCAGCTACCCCGCCGGAGCGGACGGCGGCACCCGTCTCCAGCTCATCGTGGACACCACGCACGCGTCGGAGCCGGCACGGTCCTGGCTCGCCGCGAGCCAGACGTCGTGGGACGACCACCCCCCGACAGACGGGGGCTGAGCGGACTCCGGACGCCGAACCCGCCGCCACACCCCCAGCGAGAGAGCGGCAGCCCATGGCAACACTTCAGGAGCGGAAGACTCACCGCAGGGCGATCCTCGAGGCCCTGTACGGCGCCGTCGAGGCCAACCGCCCGGACGTCAGCGGCGCGACGCTCGGCGACGACCTCGCCCTGCCCGAGGCGGACTTGGCGGCGGCGTGCGCGTATCTCGCGGGCGAGGGCCTGGTCGCCGTCGAGTGGACGTCGCACAAGACGCCCGCGAGGGCCACGCTGACCCACGAGGGCATCCGCCTCATGGAAGCGGAGGAGGAGGAACGGGGCGGGTAGCCGCGGGGGCGGGTAGCCGCGGGGGCGGGTAGCCGCGGGGGCGGGTAGCCGCGGGGGCGGGTAGCCGCGGGGGCGGGTAGCCGCGGGGGCGGGTAGCGGCGGGGGCGGGTAGCGGCGGGGCCGGATCCACCGTCGTCCTCGACTCGCTCGA